>NZ_PSRU01000075.1:0-1059 GCF_003000935.1 Escherichia sp. R1 | reverse complement strand
GGTTTTGTTGAATAAATCGAACTTTTGCTGAGTTGAAGGATCAGATCACGTATCTTCCCGACAACGCAGACCGTTCCGTGGCAAAGCAAAAGTTCAAAATCACCAACTGGCCCACCTACAATAAAGCCCTCATCAACCGTGGCTCCATAACTTTCTGGCTGGATGATGAAGCTATTCAGGCCTGGTATGAGTCAGCAACACCTTCTTCACGAGGCAGACCTCAGCGCTATTCTGACCTTGCCATCACGACTGTGCTGGTCATTAAACGCGTATTCAGGCTGACCCTGCGCGCTGCGCAGGGCTTTATTGATTCCATTTTTTCTCTGATGAACGTTCCGCTACGCTGCCCGGATTACAGCTGTGTCAGCAGGCGGGCAAAGTCGGTTAATATCAGTTTCAAAACGCCCACCCGGGGTGAAATCGCACACCTGGTAATTGATTCCACCGGGCTGAAGGTCTTCGGTGAAGGCGAGTGGAAAGTCAAAAAGCATGGCCAGGAACGCCGTCGTATATGGCGTAAGCTGCATCTGGCAGTTGACAGTAAAACACATGAAATCATCTGCGCTGACCTGTCGCTGAACAACGTTACGGACTCAGAGGCCTTCCCCGGGTTAATCCGGCAAACCCACCGGAAAATCAGGTCAGCCGCCGCCGATGGAGCTTACGATACCCGGCTCTGTCACGATGAACTGCGGCGTAAGAAAATCAGCGCGCTTATCCCGCCCCGAAAAGGTGCGGGTTACTGGCCCGGTGAATATGCAGACCGTAACCGTGCAGTGGCTAATCAGCGAATGACCGGGAGTAATGCGCGGTGGAAATGGACAACAGATTACAACCGTCGCTCGATAGCGGAAACGGCGATGTACCGGGTAAAACAGCTGTTCGGGGGTTCACTGACGCTGCGTGACTACGATGGTCAGGTTGCGGAGGCTATGGCCCTGGTACGAGCGCTGAACAAAATGACGAAAGCAGGTATGCCTGAAAGCGTGCGTATTGCCTGAAAACACAACCCGCTACGGGGGAGACTTACCCGAAATCTGATTTATTCAACAAAGCCCA
>NZ_PSRU01000074.1:0-1089 GCF_003000935.1 Escherichia sp. R1 | reverse complement strand
GAAGGCGCTTCCCGATTATCTCTTCCTGAAGGCACTTTAGGACAATGGGTTACCGCCGCCAGAAAAGGGCTCGGTACTCCTGGTTCCCGCACGGTGGCTGAACTGGAATCTGAAATTCTGCAACTGCGTAAGGCGTTAAATGAAGCTCGCCTTGAGCGAGATATATTAAAAAAAGCAACAGCGTATTTTGCACAGGAGTCGCTGAAAAATACGCGTTAATCGAACAATGGCGACAACAATTTCCCATTGAAGCGATGTGTCAGGTATTTGGTGTATCCAGGAGCGGTTATTACAACTGGGTACAGCATGAACCCTCAGACAGAAAACAAAGTGATGAGCGGCTAAAACTGGAGATTAAGGTGGCACATATCCGCACTCGCGAAACATATGGAACCCGGCGGCTCCAGACGGAGCTGGCAGAGAATGGCATCATCGTTGGTCGTGACCGACTGGCACGTCTTCGTAAGGAGCTAAGGCTACGCTGTAAGCAGAAACGCAAGTTCAGAGCGACTACGAACCCGAACCACAATCTGCCAGTTGCGCCAAATCTGCTGAACCAGACGTTCACTCCTACAGCACCAAATCAGGTCTGGGTGGCGGACCTGACGTATGTTGCCACACAGGAGGGATGGTTGTACCTCGCTGGCATCAAAGATGTTTATACGTGCGAAATTGTCGGCTACGCCATGGGAGAGCGCATGACAAAAGAGCTGACAGGTAAAGCCCTGTTTATGGCGCTCAGGAGCCAGCGCCCACCTGCCGGGCTAATCCACCACTCTGATCGAGGTTCACAGTACTGCGCATACGATTACCGGGTCATACAGGAGCAGTTTGGTCTGAAAACATCAATGTCGCGTAAAGGTAACTGTTACGACAACGCTCCGATGGAAAGCTTCTGGGGAACGCTGAAAAATGAGAGCCTGAGCCACTATCGTTTTAATAACCGGGATGAAGCCATCTCAGTAATACGGGAATACATTGAGATTTTCTACAATCGTCAGCGTCGTCACTCTCGTCTGGGGAATATCTCCCCGGCAGCCTTCAGGGAAAAATATCATCAGATGGCTGCTTAAAAAAAGAACAAATGGT
>NZ_PSRU01000073.1:0-1114 GCF_003000935.1 Escherichia sp. R1 | reverse complement strand
GTTATCAGGTGTGTTTAAAGCTGTTCTGCTGGGCAATACCCTGCAGTTTCGGGTGGTCGCTGAGATATTTCAGGGAGGCTTTGTAGTCTTCCAGCAACAGTTCAGCAAAGTCCATTTCGAAGCCGCGACGACACATAATGCGCATCACCACGATGTCGGTGGCTTCACCGCCGAGAGTGAAGGCCGGAACCTGCCAGCCGCGCAGACGCAGACGTTCAGAGAGGTCGTACAGGGTGTATCCTGGATCTTCACCATCTTTCAGTTTGAAGCAAACCGCCGGGATGCCTTCGTCCGGGCGACCGGTACAGATGAACTCATACGGCCCCAGTTTGGCGATTTCATCCGCCAGATAAGCGGCAACCTGGTAGGAAGCGTTCTGTACTTTGGTATAGCCTTCACGACCGAGGCGCAGGAATTCATAGTACTGTGCAATCACCTGACCCGCCGGGCGGGAGAAGTTGATGGCGAAAGTACCAATCTGACCGCCGAGGTAGTCAACGTTGAACACCAGTTCCTGCGGCAGCGCTTCTTCATCACGCCAGATAACCCAGCCGCAGCCCAGCGGAGCCAGACCGAATTTATGGCCTGAAGCACTGATCGATTTCACACGCGGCAGGCGGAAGTCCCAGACGATATCCGGGGCGACGAACGGTGCCAGGAAGCCACCGCTGGCGGCGTCGATGTGCATGTCGATGTCGATACCGGTGTCGGCCTGGAATTTATCCAGCGCATCGTGCAGCGGCTGCGGGAACTCATAGTTACCGGTGTAGGTCACGCCGAAAGTCGGCACCACGCCGATGGTATTTTCGTCGCAGGCTTCAATCATGCGTTTCGGGTCCATAAACAACTGACCGGGGCACATAGGGATCTCACGCAACTCCACATCCCAGTAGCGGGCGAATTTATGCCAGCAGATTTGTACCGGACCGCACACCAGGTTTGGTTTATCCGTTGGTTTGCCTGCGGCTTCCATACGCTTGCGCCAACGCCATTTCATCGCCATCCCGCCGAGCATACAGGCCTCGGAAGAACCAATGGTGTTGGTGCCAACGGCCTGACCATTTTTCGGTGCAGGCGCATGCCACAGATCGGCAACCATGTTTACGCAACGCAG
>NZ_PSRU01000072.1:0-1301 GCF_003000935.1 Escherichia sp. R1 | reverse complement strand
TCCGGCTTCCGCCATTACCCTTTATGCCGTTCTGGCAGGTCACGGTGCTGACGGGGGGCTTATGGGGCATTTCCTGGGGATGTGCAATGTGGTTTATCTACTGGGGGCCGTCAGGAATGGTGGCAGGTGAGGCCATTATTATAAGTATCACGGGGGGGTTTTTGTCCGGACTGCTCATGGCCTCTTTCCACTGGTGGCGCAGGAAAGTTAACCGGCTGCCACCATGGGATGATGTGTAAACCGTGCACAGGCGTGTTCTTACGGAGCGGCACTTTCATTTATCTGTACGCGAACCTCCATTCCTGCATCGTGACAGGCCTGCAGCCACTGCGCCACTTCCAGCGGATCGCCCTCCCGGCGTACCACCCTGCCTTCTTTATTCCATAACTGCAGACAGGTGCTGCCGTCGAGACGCACCACAAAATCCCCACGGCAGGCCTGATACGTTATGCCGTTCAGCTCCACCGCCAGATCAGTGGCAGAAGTGCCGCCTGCGGGCAGCAGAGGCTGTGCCACGGCCCGGCCGGCGTCCGTCAGCTCCACTGCCAGCTGCAGGTTCGGAGCGCGCAGGGTACGCAGCCAGCCGGCATCCTCCAGACGACGGCAGGAGGCGCGCAGGTTTGGCCCGTAGACCGGGGCTTCCCCGCTTTGCTCCAGCACCCGTTCTATGTCCCGCGTCAGCACGGGTCCTGGCCGTTTTTCATCAAGGGCAGCCAGCACAATCAGCACTCTCCGCTGCAGTGGCGACGGTCGGCGGCTCTGAGTCATTTCCAGTCATCCTCCGGCCAGATGAGCTTTCTGAGGCGCTGATGGTCGGCGTCAATGATCTCCTGTCTCTTTATGGCATTCATTGAGGTATAGCCATTTATGGCCAGTTCATGCCAGAAGATCAGCACGGCTCCGGCTTTGGCTGACTCGCAGAGATAAGTTACGCCGTGGCTGTCCAGATTGCATTCCCGGATGCGTTTTTCCGCAAACCGGGTCAGTTGTTCATAGCTGAGTGAAAACGTCATTTCCTGATCCATCCTGTACGTTCCATCTGATAATGTTCTGACAGGTAAAAATCATATCCTGAACCGCCCCGGGAATCCTGGAGACTAAACTCCCTGAGAAAGAGGTAAACAGGATGACTAAAAATACTCGTTTTTCCCCCGAAGTCCGTCAGAGGGCGATTCGTATGGTTCTGGAAAGTCAGGGCGAATATGACTCACAGTGGGCGGCAATTTGTTCCATTGCCCCAAAGATTGGCTGTACACCGGAGACTCTGCGTGTCTGGGTACGCCAGCATGAGCGGGATACCG
>NZ_PSRU01000071.1:0-1306 GCF_003000935.1 Escherichia sp. R1 | reverse complement strand
TCTGAGGCAGCACCTGGCACGGCTGGGACGGAAGTCGCTGTCGTTCTCAAAATCGGTGGAGCTGCATGACAAAGTCATCGGGCATTATCTGAACATAAAACACTATCAATAAGTTGGAGTCATTACCCTGCAGGCTATGTTAAGTTGTCCCCACACACAATCTACCTGTTTTCTCGTGTGTGCCACAGGCGCAATACATAAATAGTCTGGCCATTAAGTTCGTAACGGATTTCGTACTCGCCAGCAAAAATCCGTCTGACCTCCCTGGGTTCAAACTGAAACAACTGTTCTCCCATACGTGGATGAGTTAACAGAATGACCGGTGCCTGTGTCAGGGATTGCACCGTTCTGGCGGCCGCAGGTTTACTGGCCAGCACCAGAAAATCATATAACCGCGCCAAATCAGAAAGCGCCTTACTGGTCCACTTCAGTTCCATCAGCGTGGCACCGGTAACGGATTGTCAGTACTGAGGCTGTCCGCCCAGGCCTGTACAGCCTGATGGTCGATAACCTGTCCGGATGTCACATCGTCCAGGGCTTCCAGCGTCAGGCGATTACGCTCCTCCTCCTGGGCAAGCCATGCAGAAAGCGCCTGTTTGATAACCCAGCCCCGGGAGCGTTCCAGCCTGGCGGCCATCTGGTCGACTTTATCAGCCATAGGTAATGGCACATGCGCGGTAATGACTTTTGTTGCCTGTGCGGTATTGTTTTTCATTTGCATATCCGATTAGTTGTTAATCATATTTAATCATAGTGATTACTTTCAGACGAAACAAGGCAAATAATGCGCGTCAGCGCATGTAAGGCGGCATACGGAGGTTACATGTAACACAGGTGTAAAACCGCCAAAGCCCGGCGTAAGCCGGTACGGTCGTCCGAATATCACCAGTCCCACTCCGGCCCTGCGAGGCCATGTGGCCTGTCAGCGATGAAAATGCCTCTGTGCGCGGTCGGAGTGGTCCCGACAAGGGTTTACCCGCAGTCGGGGCGTATCTCCGCGTTAGCGGGCCGTGAGGGCCGCTTACGAGCGTGTATGAGAGACGTACATTGGTTTCTTCTCGCTTTTATTTCCTCTCAGATCCTGAATGGGGTCCGCCTAGAAAAAGGAAAATATCCCACGCTAAGGCTGTTGTTTGTACGATTCGATATCGACACTGCGTAATGGCCGGTACTTCCCTGGGCACTGTTGCAAAGTTAGCGATGAGGCAGCCTTTTGTCTTATTCAAAGGCCTTACATTTCAAAAACTCTGCTTACCAGGCGCATTTCGCCCAGGGGATCACCATAATAAAATGCTGAGGCCTGGCC
>NZ_PSRU01000070.1:0-1311 GCF_003000935.1 Escherichia sp. R1 | reverse complement strand
ATGAACCGCCCCGGGTTTCCTGGAGAGTGTTTTATCTGTGAACTCAGGCTGCCAGATCATCGTTTCCGATGGAAGCATAATAAGCTTTTTCTGCTTCTGCCGGAGGAGTATGGCCCAGCCTTTCCAGCAATCGTCGATTGTTATACCAGTCCACCCACGTGAGTGTGGCCAGTTCCACTTCTGCACGGTTTTTCCAGCTCTTACGGTGTATTACCTCCGCTTTGTAAAGACCATTGATGCTCTCCGCCATCGCGTTGTCATACGAGTCGCCTGTACTTCCTGTTGATGCCAGTAATCCGGCTTCCTTAAGCCGCTGTGTGTAGGCCAGCGATACATACTGAGAACCTTTATCACTGTGATGGACCGTGCCGGACGGTCGACGGGCCCATAACGCCTGCTCCAGTGCATCCAGCACGAATGTCGTTTCCATGGACGATGAGACCCGCCACCCCACGATGTATCCGGCAAACACATCAATGATGAACGCCACATAGACGAAGCCCCGCCATGTGCTGACGTAAGTAAAATCAGCCACCCACAGCTGGTCAGGTCGTTCTGCCACGAACTGACGGTTTACGCGGTCGCCTGCGGCAACGGCTTTCCGGCTGATGGTCGTACGGACCTTTTTACCCCGGAGAACACCGGCAAGTCCCATAACCGCCATGAGACGTGCCACAGTGCATCTGGCCACTCTGATACCTTCCCGTAACAACTGACGCCAGACTTTACGCACACCGTATACCTTGTGATTTTCATCGTATACGCGCTGTATCTCTTTCTTCAGCCAGTCATCGCGCTGCGCACGGGCACTGCGTTTATCCGGATGATGTCGCTGTTGCTGACAGTGGTAATACGTTGACGGGGCAATATGCAGTTCGCTGCATAGCGGTCCGACCCCGTACTGCTCACGCAGCTTATCCAGCAGTGGCATCATTTTTTCCAGAGGCGGTCGAACTCCGCCTTCGCAAAATAAGCGGAAGCCTGGCGAAGGATATCGTTACTGCGGCGCAGTTCACGATTTTCACGTTCCAGCTCTTTCAGACGCTGACGTTCAGCGGTGGTGAGCCCTCCATCACCGCCCCCGGTATCCCGCTCATGCTGGCGAACCCAGACACGCAGAGTCTCCGGCGTACAGCCAATCTTTGGAGCAATGGAACAAATTGTCGCCCATTGTGAGTCATATTCGCTCTGACTTTCCAGAACCATACGGACTGCCCGTTGACGGACTTCGGGGGAAAAACGAGTATTTTTAGTCATCCTGTTTACCTCTTTCTCAGGAAGTTTAGTCTCCAGGATTCCCGGGGCGGTTCA
>NZ_PSRU01000069.1:0-1443 GCF_003000935.1 Escherichia sp. R1 | reverse complement strand
CAACGGTGGTGTTGCCGTTATTGTTCACGGTGGCTTCGTCGCCGTTAACCTGCGTGCCGGTGCCGCCGTTGCTGATGGCATTGTCACCGTCGTTGTTCACGACCGCCTTGTCGCCGTCTATCTGAATGCCAATCGAATCCGCATCCGCGACGGTCATACCGCCTTTGTTATCCACCGTTGCGCTGTCGCCGGTGATATCAATACCGTGACCGCCGCCGCTCACATCCAGCTCGCCGTCCTGATTCACCACCGAGTTATTACCCGCGATTTCAGTTCCGGTCGAACCCTGACCATCAACGGTGGTATTGCCGCTGTTGTTGGCCGTCGCATCATCACCCGTAATGCGGGTTCCGGTGCCGCCATCAAGGATCGTGCTGTCGCCGTCGTTGTTGACGATAGCTTTGTCACCGTTTATCTCGGTGCCGGTGGAATCCTTGCCGTCAACGGTGGTGTTGCCGTTATTGTTTACGGTGGCTTCATCACCGTTAACCTGCGTGCCGGTGCCGCCGTTGCTGATGGCGTTGTCACCGTCGTTATTGACAACCGCCTTGTCGCCGTCGATCTGAATACCGATAGAGTCCGCATCCGCAACGGTCATGCCGCCTTTGTTGTCCACCGTTGCGCTGTCGCCGGTGATATCAATTCCGTGACCGCCACCGCTCACATCCAGCTCGCCGTCCTGATTCACCACCGCGTTATTACCCGCGATTTCAGTTCCGGTCGAACCCTGACCGTCTACGGTGGTATTGCCACTGTTGTTGGCCGTCGCATCATCACCCGTAATACGGGTTCCGGTGCCGCCATCAAGGATCGTGCTGTCACCGTCGTTGTTGACGATAGCTTTGTCACCGTTTATCTCGGTGCCCGTGGAATCCTTGCCGTCAACGGTGGTGTTGCCGTTATTGTTCACGGTGGCTTCGTCGCCATTAACCTGCGTGCCGGTGCCGCCGTTGCTGATGGCACTGTCACCGTCGTTGTTCACGACCGCCTTGTCGCCGTCTATCTGAATGCCAATCGAATCCGCATCCGCAACGGTCATGCCGCCTTTGTTGTCCACCGTTGCGCTGTCACCGGTGATATCAATCCCGTGACCGCCACCGCTCACATCCAGCTCGCCGTCCTGGTTCACCACCGCGTTATTACCCGCGATTTCAGTTCCGGTCGAACCCTGACCGTCTACGGTGGTATTGCCACTGTTGTTGGCCGTCGCATCATCACCCGTAATACGGGTTCCGGTGCCGCCATCAAGGATCGTGCTGTCACCGTCGTTGTTGACGATAGCTTTGTCACCGTTTATCTCGGTGCCCGTGGAATCCTTGCCGTCAACGGTGGTGTTGCCGTTATTGTTCACGGTGGCTTCGTCGCCGTTAACCTGCGTGCCGGTGCCGCCGTTGCTGATGGCATTGTCACCGTCGTTGTTCACGACCGCCTTGTCGCCGTCTA
>NZ_PSRU01000006.1:0-237339 GCF_003000935.1 Escherichia sp. R1 | reverse complement strand
TGTTTGACACTTGCAGTTGCCAGACCGCAAGGTGTTTTAACAAATCAAAAGGGGTTTTAATAACTGGCTCAAAGCTGAAAGCTTTCCGGAACCCCCAGCCTAGCTGGGGGTTTTCTGTGCACAAAAATCAGCCAGGCGATAATGACCCGGCTGACAGTTTTAGTCTTTAGCTGTTGCATTTTGTTTATGAAACAGTTCACGGAACACCGGATAAATATCATCCTGGTCGCGGATATGCTGCATCGCAAAGTTGTCGAAAGTAGATTGCAGATGCTCATATTCTCGCCACAGTGTCTGATGCGCGCGACGTGTAATTTCGATATAGCTGTAATAACGAACAACGGGTAATATTTTTTTCGCCAGAATTTCATGGCAAAGCGGAGAGTCATCGGCCCAGTTATCGCCGTCTGATGCTTGGGCTGCGTAAATATTCCACTGTGCCGGGTTATAACGCTCTTTCACTACCTCATCCATCAGTTTTAGGGCGCTGGAAACAATGGTGCCGCCAGTTTCCTGCGAGTAGAAAAACTCATGTTCATCGACTTCTTTCGCCTGGGTATGATGGCGGATGTATACGACTTCCACGTTCTTATACGTTCTGCTGAGGAACAGATACAGCAGAATATAAAAACGTTTAGCCATATCTTTAGTGGACTGATCCATTGAACCGGAAACGTCCATCAGGCAAAACATCACTGCCTGGCTGGAGGGATCGGGCCGTTTTTCGTAGTTCTTGTAACGTAAATCGAAAGTGTCAATGAAAGGAACGCGTTCAATTTTGGCGCGCAATTCAGCAATCTCTTTGCGCAGCCGTTCCTCTTCCAGCAGTTGCGCAGGTTCACTGTTGCTGATGATGGCCAAATTCTCTTCCAGTGCATGAAGTTCCCGCCGCTTGCCCGCCGTCATGGCTGTGCGCCGCGCCAGTGAGTTCTGCAATGAACGTACAACGCTGATATTGGCTGGAACGCCGTTAGCGGTATAACCTGCCCGATGCGTTTTATATTCGGTTAACTGGCGCTGTTGGTTTTGTTTCAGATTTGGTAAGGCCAAATCTTCAAAGAGCAGATCAAGATACTCATCTTTCGAAATCTGAAAGACAAATTCATCCTGACCTTCACCATCCTGGCTGGCCTGGCCCTGACCACTGCCGGAACCTCCGCCACCATCCTGAGGACGTTCAATTCGGTCGTTCTGGACGAAATGGTCATTGCCCGGATGTACGCGGTGGCGCAGGCCACCACGCCCCTGATGAAACATCGGTTCGCTAATATCTTCCGTGGGAATGGATACGGACTCGCCGCTGTCGACGTCAGTCACCGAACGCTTATTTATGGCCTCGGAGATCGACTGTTTAATTTGCGCTTTATAACGGCGTAAGAAACGCTGGCGATTCACCATGCTTTTATTTTTGCCGTTCAGACGCCGGTCAATAAACCAGGTCATATGCCCCCCGTACTACATTTGCCAACGGTATGCTACGCCTGTGTTGCCGCTTCTCTGGCCCACGGTTCGCTGTCGTTGTAGGCCCGGTAGCATGTGTACCGGGCCAGGGTTGTTAAGACGATTTACGTACGCGCAAATACCATTCGCACAGTAAACGCACCTGTTTACGGGTGTAGCCTTTTTCCATCATACGGTCGACAAAGTCGTCGTGTTTCTTCTGCTCGTCGGTTGACGTTTTGGCGTTAAACGAAATAACCGGCAACAGCTCCTCGGTATTAGAGAACATTTTCTTCTCAATAACCGTGCGCAGTTTTTCATAGCTGGTCCAGTTCGGATTACGTCCGCTGTTATTGGCTCTGGCTCGCAGTACGAAGTTAACAATCTCGTTGCGGAAATCTTTTGGATTGCTGATCCCCGCCGGTTTCTCGATTTTCTCCAGCTCGGCGTTAAGAGACTCGCGGTCAAACAACTGCCCGGTATCCGGATCGCGATACTCCTGATCCTGAATCCAGAAATCCGCGTAGGTAACATAACGGTCAAAAATGTTCTGCCCATATTCTGAATAGGATTCAAGGTAGGCCGTCTGGATCTCTTTGCCGATAAACTCGGCATATTTCGGGATCAGATAACCTTTCAGGAACTCCAGATAGCGTTCTGCCTGCTCTTGCGGGAACTGCTCGCGCTCGATCTGCTGTTCCAGGACGTAGAACAGATGGACCGGGTTTGCCGCCACTTCTACATGATCGAAGTTGAACACGCGGGAGAGGATCTTAAACGCAAAACGCGTCGACAGACCGTTCATCCCTTCATCGACACCAGCGTAGTCACGATATTCCTGATACGACTTGGCTTTGGGATCAGTGTCTTTCAAACTTTCACCATCATAAACCCGCATCTTTGAATAAATGCTGGAGTTTTCTGGCTCTTTCAGACGCGAAAGAATAGAAAAACGTGACAGCGTTTCCAGCGTGCCAGGGGCGCAGGGGGCGTGAGTCAATTCACTGTGATTAAGCAATTTCTCGTAGATTTTGATCTCTTCGGAAATGCGCAAGCAATACGGCACCTTCACGATGTAAACACGGTCGAGGAAGGCTTCGTTGTTTTTGTTATTACGGAAAGTGACCCATTCGGATTCGTTCGAGTGGGCGAGAATAATCCCGTTGAACGGCAGGGCGGAGATACCTTCCGTCCCGTTGTAGTTACCTTCCTGGGTGGCGGTTAACAAGGGATGCAGCACTTTTATCGGTGCTTTAAACATCTCGACAAATTCCATGATCCCCTGATTGGCGCGGCACAGCGCACCGGAATAGCCGTAGGCGTCCGGGTCATTCTGCGCGTAGTGTTCGAGTTTACGAATATCGACTTTCCCTACCAGGGCGGAGATGTCCTGGTTGTTCTCATCGCCGGGTTCTGTTTTGGCGATAGCAATTTGTTGCAGAATTGACGGCCAGACCTTCACTACCCGGAACTTAGTGATATCGCCACCAAATTCATGCAGGCGTTTTGCCGCCCACGGCGACATGATGGTGCCGAGATAACGGCGAGGAATGCCATACTCTTTTTCCAGAATCTGCGCATCTTCCTGCGGATTGAAAAGACAGAACGGATGATCGTTGACCGGGCTACGCTCACCGTTGGCGCTCAATACATAAATCGGTACGAGCTGCATTAATGATTTCAGTCGCTCAGCAAGCGATGATTTACCCCCACCCACAGGCCCCAGCAGATACAGGATTTGTTTCTTCTCTTCCAGCCCCTGAGCCGCGTGTTTCAGATAAGATACAATCTGTTCAATCGCGTCTTCCATGCCGTAAAACTCTTCAAACGCCGGATAACGTGCAATGACCCGGTTAGAAAAGAGTCGAGAAAGTCTGGGTTCCTGGGCTGTATCGACCATGACAGGCTCACCAATAGCCATCAATAGCCGCTCAGCCGCGTTGGCATAAGCACTGCGATCTTGCCGACAAGTGGTAAGAAACTCCTGCAGTGTGAACTCTTCGTCCTTGGCAGCTTCATATCGCTGGCGATAGTGATCGAATATATTCATGGTATGCCGTCCTTTCGTTTTTTAGCACAGGTTAAGAGCCGTTCATATGAATAGTTGAGGCTCCCGGAAGAGGTAAACTGAACGACGTCTCTTGCTAAAACACAGCAACTCTCATGCCATTTTATTGACGATGAGAACAACGTGCCCGGTGATACACCTTCAAAATTAAGCGTAGATGGCAAATGGAAAACTTGCCTGCACGGCTTTCTTAATTTCAATGGCATATCAACAACTCATCCATAAATTTTGCATAATTAATGTAAATAATAGGGTCGCCGGTAACGCTAAATTCATTTGGCTGTAAGCGTGGTGTCATCTGCGTCAGGAAAATTAAACAGTTACTATAAAAAATGAAAACGTAAAAAGGTTGGGTTTCGATGTATTGACGGGTAAACTTTGTCGCCCGCTAAACATTTGTTTAAGGAATGATTAATTGTGACCAAACTCAAACTTCTGGCACTTGGAGTGCTTATCGCAACGTCTGCAGGCGTAGCGCACGCTGAAGGTAAATTTTCCCTGGGCGCAGGCGTAGGTGTCGTTGAACACCCATATAAAGATTACGATACCGATGTTTACCCAGTACCGGTAATCAACTATGAAGGCGATAACTTCTGGTTCCGTGGCTTAGGTGGTGGTTACTACCTGTGGAATGACGCAACGGACAAACTTTCAATTACCGCTTACTGGTCGCCGCTTTACTTCAAAGCTAAAGACAGTGGCGATCACCAAATGCGTCACCTGGATGACCGTAAGAGCACCATGATGGCTGGTCTGTCTTATGCTCACTTTACCCAGTACGGTTACCTGCGTACCACCCTGGCTGGCGATACCCTGGATAACAGCAACGGCATCGTCTGGGATATGGCCTGGTTGTATCGTTACACCAACGGTGGCCTGACCGTGACTCCGGGTATTGGTGTGCAGTGGAACAGCGAAAACCAGAACGAATACTATTATGGCGTATCGCGCAAAGAGTCCGCTCGCAGCGGTCTGCGTGGCTATAACCCGAACGACAGCTGGAGCCCTTACCTGGAGCTGAGCGCCAGCTACAACTTCCTCGGTGACTGGAGTGTTTACGGTATCGCGCGCTACACCCGTCTGTCTGATGAAGTTACTGACAGCCCAATGGTGGATAAATCCTGGACTGGCCTGATTTCTACCGGGATCACCTACAAATTCTGATAATGCATTTTTCCAGGGCATTTTGTGCATAAAAACAGGGCGTAATGCCCTGTTTTGCATTACGGTGGTGCAATACCTGGGAGGAAGCAATGCAACAAAAAATGATTCAATTTAGTGGCGATGTCTCACTGCCAGCCATAGGGCAGGGAACATGGTATATGGGCGAAGATGCCAGTCAGCGTAAAACAGAAGTTGCTGCACTACGCGCGGGCATTGAACTCGGTTTAACCCTCATTGATACCGCCGAAATGTATGCCGATGGCGGTGCCGAAAAAGTGGTTGGGGAAGCATTAATCGGTCTGCGTGAGAACGTCTTTCTCGTCTCTAAAGTCTATCCGTGGAATGCTGGCGGGCAAAAAGCGATAAATGCATGCGAAGCCAGTTTACGCCGTCTCAATACTGATTATCTCGATCTCTACTTATTACACTGGTCTGGCAGTTTCGCTCTCGAAGAGACTGTCGCAGCGATGGAAAAATTGATCGCCCAGGGAAAAATCCGCCGCTGGGGCGTTTCTAACCTTGATTATGCCGATATGCAGGAACTCTGGCAGCTGCCGGGGGGAAATCAGTGTGCCACTAATCAGGTGCTTTACCATCTCGGTTCACGAGGGATTGAGTACGATCTACTTCCCTGGTGCCAGAAACAGCAGATGCCGGTGATGGCTTACAGTCCATTAGCTCAGGCCGGGCGGTTGCGCAATGGACTGTTAAAAAACGCGGTAGTCAACGAAATTGCACATGCTCACAATATCAGTGCGGCACAAGTATTGTTGGCGTGGGTAATCAGCCATCAGGGTGTGATGGCGATCCCAAAAGCGGCAACTGTCGCACATGTCCAACAAAATGCGGCTGTGCTTGAGGTTGAACTTTCGTCAGCGGAATTAGTTATGCTGGATAAAGCGTATCCGGCACCAAAAGGAAAAACTGCGCTGGATATGGTGTGATGTTGATACGTGCCGGATGCATCGCACCCGGCACACAATATTAACGCAAATTAACGTTTCGCAACGCGAATGGATTGCGCCAGATGTGCAGGTTTCTCTTTGGTGACTTTTTGCGTTTCTGAAGCGTAAGCCGTTTCTACACAAACAAAGGTCTTGTAGCCATCATCCGGCATATCGCCCATGCTAACTGAAAGCGCCGGTCCTGGGTTCCAGCCTACAACGTTCAGATGATGCTGGTGGCCTACGGCGATAATACGATTCAGCGCTTCGTCATTAATTACGCTGCAATCTTGCGGATTCAGATACACGCGATCGGTACGGTCAGGGAAGGTCTGAATACCGTCGGTCAGTACATCTTCTTTCGCGTCATTTACTTTATCAATGAAGCGATCGCCTAGTCCACTGACGCTTACCTTAGCGATATCACCCACGTTAAAGTAGGTATGCAGAGCAGAGGTAGTTTCAAATTCGCCGTGTGCTTCAAGATCGATTTCACAGGTTTTACCCACGTGGAAATGCGCTAACAGCGTAAAGTCGTGCGGCCAGAATTTTTTCGTCTCTTCGCTTTGTGTCAATTCAAAAGTTAGCACTACACCATCAGCATCTTCACGATGTGATTTCAGCGTCCACGGCAGGTTGCGGGCAAAACCGTGCGCAGGCAGACCTTGTTGTGCAGCCGGACCAAACCACGGCCAGCAAAGCGGTATGCCACCGCGAATGGCGACGCCATTTTTGAACGGTGTGTTGTTACTTAACCACAGAACTTCTTCTTCACCCGCAGGTTTCCACGAGAGAAGGTGTGCGCCCTGTAATGCAAAAGAGGCTTTTACCTGGGGATGATCGACCACAATGAGGTCCAGTTCATCCAGTTTACGACGGGAGAGGACAGGGGAGATTTGTTCGATGACCGGAAGGGCAAAAATTTTCTTAATCATGACGCAGTCCTTTAACTTCATTTTATCAGGTAAAAAAAAGAGCGACCGAAGTCGCTCTTTTTAGATCACAGAGTCATCTCAACTTATTTGGAGATGTGAGCGATCAGGTCCAGAACTTTGTTGGAGTAACCGGTTTCGTTGTCGTACCAGGATACCAGTTTCACGAAGTTGTCGTTCAGAGCGATACCCGCTTTAGCATCGAACACGGAAGTGCAAACTTCGCCGTTGAAATCGGTAGATACTACGTCATCTTCGGTGTAGCCCAGAACGCCTTTCATTTCGCCTTCAGCAGCAGCTTTAACGGCAGCTTTGATCTGCTCGTAAGTTGCAGCTTTTTCCAGACGAACGGTCAGGTCAACTACGGATACGTTCGGGGTCGGAACGCGGAACGCCATACCAGTCAGTTTGCCATTCAGTTCTGGCAGTACTTTACCTACAGCTTTAGCAGCACCGGTAGAAGACGGGATGATGTTCTGGGAAGCGCCGCGGCCGCCGCGCCAGTCTTTGTGAGACGGGCCATCAACGGTTTTCTGAGTAGCGGTAGTAGCGTGAACGGTGGTCATCAGACCTTCGATGATGCCGAAGTTATCGTTGATAACTTTAGCCAGCGGAGCCAGGCAGTTGGTGGTGCAGGAAGCGTTGGAAACGATGTCCTGGCCAGCATATTTGTCGAAGTTAGCGCCTTTAACGAACATCGGAGTGTTGTCTTTAGACGGACCAGTCATAACCACTTTCTTCGCACCAGCGGTGATGTGTTTACGAGCAGTTTCGTCAGTCAGGAACAGACCAGTTGCTTCAGCGACAACGTCAACACCAACTTCGTCCCATTTCAGGTTAGCCGGATCACGTTCAGCGGTAACACGGATTTTTTTACCGTTAACGATCAGATGACCGTCTTTCACTTCAACGGTACCGTCGAAACGGCCGTGAGTGGAGTCATATTTCAGCATGTATGCCATGTAATCAGCGTCTAACAGGTCGTTGATTGCAACGATCTCGATGTCAGAACGTTTCTGAGCAGCACGGAAAACAATGCGACCGATACGGCCAAAACCGTTGATACCTACTTTGATAGTCATATATTCCACCAGCTATTTGTTAGTGAATAAAAGGTTGCCTGTAAAATTACAAAAACCTTACGCAGCGTCAAGCGGAATCGTGTCAATCATTGCGACAAATCAATCCTGTGCCTAAGCATTACGCGACTGACTCGCCTCACTCTTCCTTTGGGCTTGAGACCACATGGGGTCGGCGCCCCGAATTTTAAAGGGCAATTACGATAAAAATGTGATTTTCATCACGATTTAGGTGCAGCCATTTCGTCGAGATCAAGTTTAGGACAAAATTTTGCCAGTTGGTGTTAATGTTTTGTTAGAATCAGTCACGTAATGTGAGCACGATTAAAGTGAGATGTGAGCAAATGGCTAATAAACCTTCGGCAGAAGAACTGAAAAAAAATTTGTCCGAGATGCAGTTCTACGTGACGCAGAATCATGGGACAGAACCGCCATTTACGGGTCGTTTACTGCATAACAAGCGTGACGGCGTATATCACTGTTTGATCTGCGATGCCCCGCTGTTTCATTCCCAAACCAAGTATGATTCCGGCTGTGGCTGGCCCAGCTTCTACGAACCGGTGAGTGAAGAATCTATTCGTTATATCAAAGACTTGTCGCATGGAATGCAGCGCATAGAAATTCGTTGCGGTAACTGCGATGCCCATCTGGGCCATGTCTTTCCTGACGGGCCGCAGCCAACGGGCGAACGTTATTGTGTTAACTCTGCTTCTTTACGCTTCACCGATGGCGAAAACGGCGAAGAAATCAACGGTTGAAAAAACGATTCAGCAACTTATTCCACAGGAGCGGAAAAATTATGAATCTTGATGACATTATCAACAGCATGACGCCTGAGGTATACCAGCGTTTGTCGACCGCCGTTGAACTGGGGAAATGGCCTGATGGCGTTACGTTGACCGAGGAACAAAAAGAGAACTGCCTGCAACTGGTGATGCTGTGGCAAGCCCGCCATAATACCGAAGCACAGCATATGACAATTGACACAAATGGTCAGATGGTCATGAAGAGCAAACAGCAGTTAAAAGAAGATTTTGGTATCTCAGCAAAGCCTATTGCCATGTTTAAGTAAGTGGTTTATCCCCTTTTTGCCGCGGTTATAAAGGGGATAGCCAACAATGACCCCACGACTCATCTCAATTATCTCGCCCCGACCTGGCTAAGTCCCTGTCCGATCTCTTGCAGTCGCGTTCACACCTGAATGACTTCTCCTGAACTTAAGTCTCAGGCCTATTTGGCCGGGAATCCCTCTCGAATTTGCTCTTTTTGCGTCCCGCCTTCCATCAACCTGTAACAGCCCCAGCCATTTTCTGCGTAATTGTGATCTAAGTTGTAAAACGCAGATCATTATCTGTGTTTTACAGATTTGATGTTGACCTCAAAAATCATGTGGGTAAGTATGATGACCATCTAAGCAAAACAAAACACAGAGGATGACGCAATGAAAGCACTGGCTCGGTTTGGCAAGGCCTTTGGCGGCTACAAGATGATTGATGTCCCACAACCCATTTGTGGCCCGGAAGATGTCGTGATTGAAATTAAAGCCGCGGCAATCTGCGGCGCAGACATGAAGCACTACAATGTCGATAGCGGTTCGGATGAGTTTAACTCTATCCGCGGCCATGAGTTCGCAGGTTGTATTGCGCAGGTTGGTGAAAAAGTCAAAGACTGGAAAGTGGGGCAACGCGTCGTGTCGGATAACAGCGGTCACGTTTGCGGCGTTTGCCCGGCCTGTGAACAAGGTGATTTTCTGTGTTGTACAGAAAAAGTAAACCTTGGTCTGGATAACAATACCTGGGGCGGTGGTTTTTCCAAATATTGTCTTGTTCCTGGTGAAATTCTCAAAATTCATCGTCATGCGTTGTGGGAAATCCCTGATGGTGTTGATTATGAGGACGCAGCCGTACTTGACCCTATCTGTAATGCCTATAAATCCATCGCGCAGCAATCGAAATTCCTTCCAGGTCAGGATGTTGTCGTCATCGGCACTGGCCCACTCGGGCTGTTCTCCGTACAAATGGCGCGGATTATGGGGGCGGTAAATATCGTCGTCGTTGGTCTGCAAGAAGATGTGGCGGTCCGCTTCCCGGTTGCAAAAGAACTGGGTGCGACGGCAGTAGTAAATGGTTCTACCGAAGATGTGGTGGCGCGCTGCCAGCAAATTTGTGGCAAAGACAATCTGGGACTGGTGATTGAATGCTCCGGTGCCAATATCGCACTGAAACAAGCCATCGAAATGCTCCGCCCAAATGGGGAAGTAGTACGCGTTGGAATGGGCTTCAAACCTCTTGATTTCTCGATTAATGACATTACCGCCTGGAACAAAAGCATCATTGGGCATATGGCCTATGACTCCACCTCATGGCGTAACGCTCTCCGGCTATTAGCCAGCGGCGCGATCAAAGTCAAACCGATGATCACGCATCGTATCGGCCTGTCGCAATGGCGCGAAGGGTTTGATGCGATGGTCGATAAAACTGCAATCAAAGTGATCATGACTTACGACTTTGATGAATAACTACTCTCCTGAAGGAACGTTATCGCATGGAACAGATAACAAAACCGCATTGTGGTGCACGGCTGGATCGCTTACCGGATTGCCGCTGGCATTCGTCAATGTTTGCCATCGTCGCGTTTGGCTTGCTTGTCTGCTGGAGTAATGCCGTTGGTGGCTTGATCCTCGCGCAGCTGAAAGCGTTGGGCTGGACAGATAATTCCACCACTGCCACATTCTCAGCAATCACGACCGCCGGAATGTTTCTCGGTGCGCTGGTGGGCGGCATCATCGGTGACAAAACCGGTCGCAGAAATGCGTTTATCCTCTATGAGGCCATTCATATTGCTTCGATGGTTGTCGGTGCTTTCTCACCGAATATGGATTTCCTTATTGCCTGCCGTTTTGTGATGGGCGTTGGGCTGGGAGCTTTACTGGTTACACTGTTTGCTGGTTTCACCGAATATATGCCCGGAAGAAATCGCGGAACGTGGTCCAGTCGGGTTTCCTTTATTGGTAACTGGTCATATCCGCTCTGTTCATTGATTGCGATGGGACTCACGCCGCTGATTAGTGCAGAGTGGAACTGGCGGGTACAACTGCTTATCCCTGCAATATTGTCACTTATCGCTACGGCGCTGGCCTGGCGCTACTTTCCTGAATCCCCGCGCTGGCTGGAATCGCGCGGACGTTATCAGGAAGCCGAGAAAGTCATGCGGAGTATAGAAGAAGGCGTCATACGCCAGACGGGTAAACCTTTGCCGCCTGTGGTTATTGCTGATGACGGTAAAGCACCACAAGCGGTGCCGTATTCAGCCTTACTGACAGGAGTATTACTGAAACGCGTGATATTAGGCTCTTGTGTGCTGATTGCCATGAACGTTGTGCAGTACACACTAATTAACTGGTTGCCAACGATATTCATGACCCAGGGAATTAATTTAAAAGACTCGATTGTTTTAAATACCATGAGTATGTTTGGCGCGCCATTTGGTATTTTTATTGCCATGCTGGTGATGGATAAAATTCCGCGTAAAACAATGGGTGTGGGGCTATTAATCCTGATTGCGGTGCTCGGATATATCTATTCACTGCAAACCAGTATGTTGCTCATAACGCTGATTGGTTTCTTCCTGATTACTTTCGTCTATATGTACGTTTGCTATGCCTCGGCAGTGTATGTCCCTGAGATCTGGCCGACAGAGGCCAAACTCCGTGGCTCCGGTCTGGCGAATGCGGTAGGGCGAATCAGTGGTATTGCCGCGCCTTATGCCGTTGCAGTGCTGCTCAGTAGTTATGGCGTAACGGGAGTCTTTATTCTTCTGGGGGCTGTTTCAATTATTGTCGCAATTGCTATCGCCACCATTGGAATTGAAACCAAAGGTGTCTCCGTTGAAAGTTTAAGTATTGATGCAGTAGCCAATAAATAATACTGGTGGATTCAAAATGAAAAATTCAAAAGCAATATTGCAGGTGCCGGGCACAATGAAAATTATTTCAGCAGAAATACCTGTGCCTAAAGAAGATGAAGTTTTGATTAAAGTGGAATATGTCGGTATTTGTGGTTCAGATGTACATGGTTTTGAATCAGGCCCGTTTATTCCGCCTAAAGACCCAAATCAAGAAATTGGCCTGGGTCATGAATGCGCCGGGACGGTTGTGGCTGTGGGAAGCCGCGTGCGCAAATTTAAACCGGGGGATCGGGTAAATATCGAACCTGGCGTTCCTTGCGGTCACTGTCGTTACTGTCTGGAAGGCAAATATAACATTTGCCCGGACGTTGATTTTATGGCGACACAACCCAACTACCGCGGCGCATTAACGCACTATCTGTGTCATCCGGAGAGCTTTACTTACAAACTGCCAGACAATATGGACACGATGGAAGGGGCGCTGGTGGAGCCTGCCGCAGTCGGGATGCATGCCGCGATGCTGGCAAATGTTAAACCTGGTAAGAAGATAATTATTCTGGGAGCGGGTTGTATTGGTTTGATGACGTTGCAAGCGTGCAAATGCCTGGGAGCAACGGAAATTGCCGTCGTTGATGTGCTGGAAAAACGTCTGACAATGGCGGAACAGCTCGGCGCGACAGTGGTTATTAACGGCGCAAAAGAAGACACTATTGCACGCTGTCAGCAATTTACCGAAGACATGGGCGCAGATATTGTTTTTGAAACAGCGGGTTCTGCGGTCACCGTTAAACAGGCACCTTATCTGGTCATGCGCGGCGGTAAAATTATGATTGTTGGTACTGTACCCGGCGATTCGGCAATCAATTTCCTCAAAATCAATCGCGAAGTCACTATCCAGACGGTATTCCGCTATGCCAATCGTTATCCGGTCACGATTGAAGCTATTTCTTCAGGGCGATTCGATGTGAAATCGATGGTGACGCATATTTACGATTATCGGGATGTACAACAGGCATTTGAAGAGTCAGTTAACAACAAACGCGACATTATTAAAGGCGTTATTAAAATTAGCGATTAATTAATACGGGAGAACAGAACATGCTCGCAGATATCAGATATTGGGAAAACGATGCCACAAATAAACATTATGCAATTGCCCATTTTAACGTATGGAATGCAGAAATGTTGATGGGCGTTATCGACGCAGCCGAAGAAGCGAAATCACCGGTTATTATTTCTTTTGGCACAGGTTTTGTCGGCAACACCTCATTTGAAGATTTCTCTCACATGATGGTATCAATGGCACAAAAAGCAACGGTGCCGGTAATAACTCATTGGGATCATGGTCGGAGTATGGAGATTATTCATAACGCCTGGACTCATGGTATGAATTCATTAATGCGTGATGCTTCTGCATTTGATTTCGAAGAAAATATTCGTTTAACCAAAGAGGCTGTTGATTTCTTCCATCCGCTGGGTATTCCGGTAGAGGCGGAATTAGGGCATGTTGGTAATGAAACCGTTTATGAGGAAGCGCTGGCGGGCTATCACTATACCGATCCTGACCAGGCGGCTGAATTTGTTGAACGTACGGGCTGTGACTCATTGGCTGTCGCCATCGGCAACCAGCATGGGGTTTATACGTCAGAGCCACAATTGAACTTTGAGGTCGTCAAACGCGTACGCGATGCTGTTTCTGTTCCGCTGGTTTTGCATGGCGCATCAGGGATCAGTGATGCCGACATTAAAACTGCAATTTCGTTGGGTATTGCGAAAATCAACATTCATACGGAGCTCTGTCAGGCCGCAATGGTAGCAGTGAAAGAAAACCAGGATCAGCCTTTCCTGCATTTAGAACGTGAAGTGCGTAAAGCTGTAAAAGAACGGGCATTGGATAAAATTAAACTGTTCGGTTCTGATGGCAAAGCGGAATAATAATATGGATAATCTCGACGTTATTTGTATAGGTGCCGCTATTGTTGATATTCCATTGCAACCGGTCAGTAAAAATATCTTTGATGTGGATTCTTATCCTCTTGAAAGAATCGCAATGACCACCGGGGGTGATGCAATAAATGAAGCAACAATTATTTCTCGTCTGGGCCATCGCACAGCATTAATGAGTCGTATTGGTAAAGATGCCGCAGGGCAATTTATTCTCGACCATTGCCGCAAAGAGAATATTGATATTCAAAGCCTGAAGCAGGACGTCAGCATAGATACCTCTATTAACGTTGGACTGGTGACGGAGGATGGTGAGCGGACCTTTGTCACAAACCGTAACGGCAGTCTGTGGAAATTGAATATTGACGATGTTGATTTTGCGCGGTTTTCTCAGGCGAAATTATTATCACTGGCCAGTATTTTCAACAGTCCTCTATTGGATGGTAGAGCGCTAACAGAAATTTTTACGCAAGCTAAAGCCCGGCAGATGATTATCTGTGCCGATATGATCAAACCGCGGTTGAATGAAACGCTGAATGATATTTGCGAAGCATTGAGTTATGTCGATTATCTGTTTCCTAATTTTGCCGAGGCAAAATTACTCACCGGGAAAGAGACACTGGATGAAATTGCTGACTGCTTTCTTGCGTGCGGCGTAAAAACGGTGGTGATTAAAACGGGTAAAGACGGCTGCTTTATCAAGCGTGGTGACATGACGATGAAGGTGCCGGCGGTCGCAGGAATAACCGCTATCGACACCATTGGTGCGGGCGATAACTTTGCTTCAGGTTTTATTGCAGCACTGTTAGAAGGTAAAAATCTGCGTGAATGCGCACGCTTTGCCAATGCAACGGCGGCTATCTCGGTTCTAAGCATCGGCGCCACCACTGGTGTAAAAAACAGAAAGCTGGTCGAACAATTGCTGGAAGAATACGAAGGATAATGAAGGCAAATGAAAAAGATACCTTTAGGCACAACGGATATAACGCTTTCGCGAATGGGGTTGGGGACATGGGCCATTGGCGGCGGTCCTGCATGGAATGGCGATCTCGATCGACAAATATGCATTGATACGATTCTTGAAGCCCATCGTTGCGGCATTAACCTGATTGATACTGCGCCAGGATATAACTTTGGCAATAGTGAAGTTATCGTTGGTCAGGCGTTAAAAAAACTGCCCCGTGAACAGGTTGTAGTAGAAACCAAATGCGGCATTGTCTGGGAACGAAAAGGGAGTTTATTCAACAAAGTTGGCGATCGGCAGTTGTATAAAAACCTTTCTCCGGAATCTATCCGCGAAGAGGTAGAAGCCAGCTTGCAACGTCTGGGTATTGATTACATCGATATCTACATGACGCACTGGCAGTCGGTGCCGCCATTTTTTACGCCGATAGCTGAAACTGTCGCAGTGCTTAATGCGTTAAAGGCCGAAGGGAAAATTCGCGCTATAGGCGCTGCTAACGTCGATGCTGACCATATCCGCGAGTATCTGCAACATGGTGAACTGGATATTATTCAGGCGAAATACAGTATCCTCGACCGGGCAATGGAAAACGAACTGCTGCCGCTATGTCGTGATAATGGCATTGTGGTACAGGTCTACTCTCCGCTAGAGCAGGGATTGTTGACCGGGACCATCACGCGTGATTACGTTCCGGGCGGCGCTCGGGCAAATAAAGTCTGGTTCCAGCGTGAAAACATGCTGAAAGTGATTGATATGCTTGAACAGTGGCAGCCACTCTGTGCTCGTTATCAGTGCACAATTCCCACTCTGGCACTGGCGTGGATATTAAAACAGAGTGATTTAATCTCCATTCTTAGTGGGGCTACTGCGCCGGAACAGGTACGTGAAAATGTCGCGGCACTGAATATCAACTTATCGGATGCAGACGCAACATTGATGAGGGAAATGGCAGAGGCCCTGGAGCGTTAAATACTCAACACGATTCACCTCTGTTTCTGTGAAAACTGTGATGAAAATCTGTGATTCAAACAGGTTATTTTGAAAGTAAACATCGGTTATGCGATAATTGCGCTAATGTGATGTAAAAAGATACAGGGGTGTAATCGTGGCGGCAAAAGACAGGATTCAGGCAATTAAGCAAATGGTTGCCAACGATAAAAAGGTGACAGTCTCAAATTTGAGTGGGATTTTTCAGGTAACCGAAGAAACCATTCGCCGCGATCTTGAGAAGTTGGAAGATGAAGGCTTTTTGACCAGAACCTATGGTGGTGCTGTTTTAAATACAGCGATGTTGACGGAGAATATCCATTTTTATAAGCGCGCTTCATCGTTTTATGAAGAGAAGCAGCTTATTGCACGCAAGGCACTCCCCTTTATCGACAATAAAACCACCATGGCAGCCGATTCCAGTAGTACCGTAATGGAATTGCTCAAATTGTTACAGGACCGTAGTGACCTGACGTTGCTAACCAACTCGGCGGAAGCGATTCATGTTCTGGCTCAGTCAGAAATTAAAGTCGTTTCAACGGGTGGGGAACTAAACAAAAATACACTTTCACTGCAAGGAAGAATTACTAAAGAGATCATCAGCCGCTACCATGTCGATATCATGGTAATGAGTTGTAAAGGTCTTGATATTAACAGCGGCGCGCTGGACTCTAATGAAGCGGAAGCTGAAATCAAAAAGACAATGATCCGTCAGGCGACAGAAGTTGCGTTATTGGTTGATCACTCTAAGTTTGATCGCAAAGCTTTTGTCCAGTTAGCTGACTTTAGTCATATTAATTACATAATAACTGATAAATCACCGGGTGCAGAGTGGATAGCATTTTGCAAAGACAATAATATCCAGCTGGTGTGGTAATTTAAGCACACATTGTCAATATTATTTGTTCCTGCGCCTGGAAATAAAATGATGATAAAGATGCGGCAAGTGAATTTGCCGCAATTGCTACCTTTTTTAGCAAATCCGAGGCACCCAATGGAACAATATGATCAAATTGGCGCAAGACTGGACCGCTTGCCTTTGGCCCGGTTTCATTATCGTATATTTGGTATAATAAGCTTTAGTCTGTTATTAACGGGGTTTTTGAGTTACTCCGGTAATGTCGTCTTAGCAAAGCTGGTAAGCAATGGATGGTCAAATAATTTCCTCAATGCCGCCTTTACCTCGGCATTAATGTTTGGTTATTTCATCGGCTCTCTTACCGGTGGGTTTATTGGTGACTACTTTGGACGGCGCAGGGCGTTTCGCATAAATCTTCTCATCGTCGGTATTGCGGCAACAGGGGCCGCTTTTGTCCCTGATATGCACTGGCTCATCTTCTTTCGCTTCCTGATGGGAACAGGAATGGGGGCGCTGATTATGGTTGGCTATGCCTCATTTACGGAGTTTATCCCCGCGACGGTGCGTGGAAAATGGTCCGCGCGGCTCTCATTTGTTGGTAACTGGTCGCCCATGCTGTCTGCGGCGATAGGCGTGGTGGTTATCGCTTTTTTTAGTTGGCGGATAATGTTTCTGCTGGGCGGTATTGGCATACTGTTAGCCTGGTTTCTCTCAGGTAAATACTTTATTGAGTCGCCACGATGGCTGGCAGGGAAAGGGCAAATCGCAGGTGCAGAAAGCCAACTTCGTGAAGTAGAGCAGCAAATTGAAAGAGAGAAGAGTATTCGTTTACCCCCGCTTACTTTGAACCAGAGCAACAGCAAGGTTAAGGTAATCAAGGGTACCTTCTGGCTCCTGTTTAAAGGGGAAATGTTACGACGTACATTAGTCGCGATTACTGTTTTAATTGCAATGAACATTTCGCTTTATACCATCACCGTATGGATACCGACCATATTTGTTAACTCCGGCATTGATGTTGATAAATCAATATTAATGACCGCTGTTATTATGATTGGCGCTCCGGTAGGGATATTTATTGCGGCATTAATTATTGATCATTTTCCTCGTCGATTATTTGGCTCTGCCTTACTTATTATTATTGCTGTGTTAGGCTATATCTATTCAATTCAGACTACAGAGTGGGCGATTTTAATCTATGGCCTGGTGATGATCTTCTTTTTATACATGTATGTGTGCTTCGCGTCGGCGGTTTATATCCCGGAACTTTGGCCAACGCATTTACGCCTGCGTGGTTCGGGTTTCGTTAATGCCGTCGGACGGATCGTCGCAGTCTTCACGCCCTATGGCGTTGCGGCATTATTAACACATTATGGGTCGATCACGGTGTTTATGGTGCTTGGTGTCATGTTAGTGCTCTGTGCGCTGGTTCTCTCCATTTTTGGCATCGAAACGCGGAAGGTGTCGCTGGAAGAGATTTCTGAGGTGAATTAAATCTTTCGTTGATGGCGTCAATTACCAGATGTATCACTGATGTGTTTTATCTGGCCTACAATGCCAGTACAGAATTGTAGGCCAGCGTAAAATTACTCCTGCGTTTCTTCCCAGTCTGCCAGCGTATATAGCGTTGCCCCAGCTGCTGACATCTCCATAAACGCGTGCGCACTGTCCTGTGGCTGGATATTTACGCCACGACAACCATCGGTAATCACGTTCACCTTATAGCCTAACTGTAACGCGTCCAGCACGGTAAACTTAACGCAATAGTCAGTAGCCAGACCCATAACGATCAATTCATTGATTACATGAGCGCGCAACCAGTCATCGAGCGCAGTTTTCTGCCGACGGCCGTTATCAAAAAAGGCACTGTAACTGTCAACTAAAGGATTTTCGCCTTTATGGAACACCGCTGCGATCGCTTTTTGCTTCAGTAACGGATGTAATTGTGCGCCTTCACTGTTCTGCACACAGTGATCGGGCCAGAAGGTTTGTGGCAAACCGTCGAGTTGGCCCGGCGTATAAGGCTCTACACCGTGCTGACTGGCAAAACTGCCGTGATTCGCCGGGTGCCAGTCCTGACTGGCGATAACCGCTTCACCGCGCGACTGGCACCAGTCAATCAGGCGGTTAGCGACATCCACCGTACTGTCACCTTCCGGCACGGCGAGCGCGCCACCAGCACAGAAATCATTTTGTAAATCGACCAGTAACAGGGCGCGAGGGGGCATTGCAGTCTCCTTAATCATCCGGCGTCAGTTCGCCACGCAGGTTTTGGCTCATGGCCTTGCGAATGGTTTCAGTATCAAGTTCCTGGCTAAGCAGGTAATGCAGTTTGGTTAGCGTGGCTTCTACAGTCATATCTGCACCGCCAATAACGCCGGCATGGGCGAGGGCGTTACCAGTGGCATAACCACCCATGTTCACTTTACCGGACATACATTGTGTCAGGTTGACCACCACAATACCGCGATAGCTGGCTTCTTGTAATTCCTGCAGGAAGGCTTTGTTTTGTGGCGCATTACCCACGCCATATGAGCGCAGAATCAATGCTTTCACAGGTTGGCGCAGAAAATTGCGCACGACGTCAGCAGAAATCCCCGGATAAATCGTTACTACGCCAATTGGTTGCGGCGTGATTGGATGAACGATCAATGCCCCTTCACCGTGCGGGGCGGGTGGCGTATTCAAACGGCGAATATGGATACCTGCTTCCAGTAACGGAGGAAGGTTTGGAGAGGCAAACGCATCAAAACCATCGGCATGGGCTTTGGTGGTTCTGTTGCCACGATACAGTCGATTATTAAAAAAGAGAGTTACTTCGTTGATAGGATAATTCGCCGCAACGTACAACGCATTCAGCAGATTAATTTGTCCGTCAGAGCGTAACTCAGCCAGCGGGATTTGTGACCCTGTCACAATGACCGGTTTACCGAGATTCTCGAGCATGAACGACAGTGCAGAGGCGGTATACGCCATCGTGTCTGTACCGTGCAGAATGACAAAACCATCATAATCGTCATAGTGCGCTTTAATATCTTCAGCAATATGCTGCCAGTCTTCTGGCGTCATATCAGAAGAATCCATCAATGGCGTATATTCATGAATGGTGAAATCTGGCATCTCCGGGCGATGGAATTCCGGCATCAGCGCCAGTTGGCGCTGTAGATGACCTGACACCGGAATATAACCCTGCTCGGAACGCTGCATCCCGATGGTCCCGCCCGTGTAGGCGACGTAAATTGACTTCTTTTGCATGATATTGATATGAATGATATCGAAAGAGCAAAAGTATATACGTGAGGCAGGGGGAGCGCACCTGATACTATGAGGATAAGGAAATATGTGGCGAGACAGCGGGAAGAGGATTCGTCGACGTAAAAAGTAATGTGGCCGACGATCTGTCGGCCACTTAGTACAAGACTTAACGCACGTTGGCGCAGGTCAGGCAAAACGCATAACGGTTTTGTGGGTCGTTAAACGCGGCCAGCTTGTCGCTTTCACTTTTAACGGTAGAGGCTACCGAGGCCAGCGGTGCAGGTAACATGGCCTGGAACGCATCTGGCAACATTGCCCGGATAGAACCAGACATGTTGTCCATCACTTTGTCGAAGAAGGTCGGTTCATCAACGTAGTATTCCAGATGCCACTGTTTCACTTTTGCCAGCTCTGCTGCTTTGGCGACCGCATCATCGAAATCCCCGAGACTATCGACCAGCCCGTTAGCTTTTGCATCCTGACCGGTCCAGACGTGACCCTGGGCGATTTTATCAATCTGCTCCGGCGTTGAATGACGCGCATCAGCAACCAGCGTGATAAAGCGTTTATAGCCATTCTCAATGCTTAACTGCATCATCTGCTGCGCTTCCGGCGGCAGTGCCCTGGTGATAGAAACATCTGCCAGCGGTGAAGTTGAGACACCATCAGTATGAACACCAATCGAATCCAGACTATTTTCTACGGTGGTGATCACGCCGAAGATACCGATAGAACCGGTCAGGGTGCTGGGGTTAGCCACAATGTAATTAGCTGGTGTGGAAATCCAGTAACCACCAGATGCCGCCATGCCACCCATCGATACAACCACAGGCTTACCCGCTGCCCGGGCTGCTGCCAGTTCAGCGCGAATCACTTCAGACGCGGTAACGCTGCCGCCGGGACTATTAACACGCAGAACAATCGCTTTCACTTTCGGGTCAAGGCGAGCGTCGCGGATTTGTGCCGCAGTGGTATCACCGCCAACATTCCCCTGAGTTTCCTCGCCATCCATAATTGCGCCATTAGCGAAGACGACACCGATACTGTCACCAGTATCTGCCGGCGTTTTCAATGCGTAATCGTAATAACTGATGGCGCGATAATTTTTATCAGTTTTACTCCAGCCGAACTCTTTGGTCAGAGTTTTTTCGATTTCGGCACTCGATGCCAGTGCATCGACCAGCTTGTTTTCCAGCGCATATTTCGCGGTATCGCCACCGGTTTTGGTTAAACCCTCAAGCAACCCTTGCGCGCCAGGGAATACCTGCTGAGCAGGGATCTGGCGGTTAGCGGCAACAGTATTCAGATAGTTTTGCCACAGCTCACCAATCCAGCGGCTGTCAGCTTCGCGGGCTGCCGGCGACATATCATCACGAATAAACGGTTCAACGGCAGATTTATACGTACCCACGCGGAACACATGGGTGGAAACTTTCAGCTTATCCAGTAACGATTTGTAGTACAGACCGTTGGTGGCAAAGCCGTGCAGATCAACCACGCCTTGCGGAGACAGCCAAATTTTATTGGCGAAACTGGCGAGATAATATTGCCCCTGGCTGTAGTTCTCGCCAACGGCATAAACCGGTTTCCCGCTATCACGAAACTCTTTCAGAGCTTTGCCGATGTACTGCATAGACGGCTGGTCGCCGCCTGCGAAGTTTTTCAGATCCATCACAATACCGGTGATATTGCGGTCGTCCTTCGCCTGGCGAATGGTGTTGACGATATCAAACAGTGAGTTTTCCTGCAGACGATCGGAACTGGCACCAAGCAGCTGGCGGCTTAATTTACTAAACCGCTGAGAACTGTCGGGTTTATCGACGATCACACCAGAAATGTCCAGCAGCAGTGCGCCACGACTGGCCGTTTCTTTCGAATCACCACCACTGACCTGCATCCAGATCCCCACACCAACCAGCACGAGAAAAATAAAGAACAGGTTAAGTACCATTTCACGGACGAAATTCAGCAGACGCCACGTCCATTTAAAAAATCCGGCAATAAATCGCCAAAGGGTTCGCATGTATTCTCCCAACTTAAGGTCACACCTGTTTCAGGCGCAATAGATGTGGTTATCGTAATGACCCAACCGGCACTTGTCAGCAGGAATTGCGGACTGGGCTGTAACAAAATCCACTCTCGTGTTAATTTTGTGAATAAATATCATGACAGGAGTTAATCAAATGGATGCACTCGAACTATTGATCAATCGCCGTAGCGCCTCCCGCCTGGCTGAACCCGCGCCAACGGGTGAACAACTGCAAAACATCCTGCGTGCGGGTATGCGTGCGCCGGACCATAAGTCCATGCAACCGTGGCATTTCTTTGTGATTGAAGGGGAAGGGCGCGAGCGTTTCAGCGCTGTACTGGAGCAGGGGGCGATTGCTGCCGGTAGTGATAACAAAGCAATCGACAAAGCGCGTAATGCGCCGTTCCGCGCACCGCTCATCATAACGGTGGTGGCGAAATGCGAAGAAAATCATAAAGTCCCGCGCTGGGAACAGGAAATGTCTGCGGGATGCGCGGTCATGGCGATGCAAATGGCAGCAGTTGCCCAGGGGTTTGGCGGCATCTGGCGCAGTGGTGCATTAACTGAAAGTCCGGTAGTCCGTGAAGCATTCGGTTGCCGTGAGCAGGATAAAATTGTCGGTTTTCTCTACCTCGGTACGCCGCAGTTGAAAGCATCTACGTCGATAAACGTCCCGGACCCGACGCCGTTTGTGACTTATTTCTGATAATTGTCGCGAAACTGTCTGGATTGTGAGCAAAGGCGCAGGAATTCAGACACTCTCACTTATCACTTCATGGAATGAGGGTTACCATACCCGGATTGCATTGACAGGAGATGTCCATGAGCGAGAACTCGATTCGTTTGACCCAATACAGCCACGGCGCTGGTTGCGGCTGTAAAATTTCCCCAAAAGTGTTGGAAACCATCCTGCACAGTGAGCAGGCGAAGTTTGTTGATCCGAATTTGCTTGTGGGTAATGAAACCCGCGACGATGCGGCGGTATACGATCTGGGCAATGGCACCAGCGTTATCAGTACCACCGACTTCTTTATGCCGATCGTTGATAATCCTTTCGATTTTGGCCGCATTGCGGCGACTAACGCCATCAGCGATATCTTTGCTATGGGCGGCAAACCGATTATGGCGATTGCGATCCTCGGCTGGCCGATTAACAAACTTTCCCCGGAAATTGCCCGCGAAGTGACCGAAGGTGGACGCTATGCATGCCGTCAGGCGGGGATTGCGCTGGCTGGCGGTCACTCCATCGATGCGCCGGAGCCGATTTTTGGTCTGGCGGTAACGGGGATCGTACCGACCGAGCGGGTGAAGAAAAACAGTACCGCACAAGCCGGATGCAAACTGTTCCTGACGAAACCGCTGGGGATTGGCGTTCTTACCACGGCTGAGAAAAAATCACTGCTGAAACCAGAACATCAGGGACTGGCGACGGAAGTGATGTGCCGGATGAACATCGCAGGCGCGTCCTTTGCCAACATCGAAGGCGTAAAAGCGATGACCGACGTTACGGGTTTTGGTTTACTGGGGCATTTAAGCGAAATGTGTCAGGGCGCAGGTGTGCAGGCGCGCGTCGACTATGACGCGATCCCGAAATTGCCGGGGGTTGAAGAGTACATTAAGTTGGGCGCAGTGCCTGGCGGCACCGAACGTAACTTTGCCAGCTACGGTCATCTGATGGGTGAAATGCCGCGTGAAGTGCGCGATCTGCTGTGCGATCCGCAAACTTCTGGCGGTTTGCTGCTGGCGGTCATGCCGGAAGCAGAAAATGAGGTCAAAGCTACAGCCGCCGAGTTTGGCATTGAACTGACGGCGATTGGCGAACTGGTGCCAGCGCGCGGCGGTCGTGCCATGGTTGAGATCCGTTAATTCAATGCGGTTGTTTATTGCCGAAAAACCGAGTCTGGCGCGCGCCATTGCTGATGTCCTGCCTAAACCGCACCGGAAAGGCGATGGCTTTATCGAGTGCGGTAATGGTCAGGTGGTGACCTGGTGTATCGGTCACCTGCTTGAGCAGGCGCAGCCAGACGCCTACGACAGCCGCTATGCGCGCTGGAATCTTGCGGATTTGCCAATTGTCCCGGAAAAGTGGCAATTACAGCCCCGACCCTCCGTGACTAAACAACTTAATGTCATCAAACACTTCCTGCATGAAGCCAGCGAAATCGTTCACGCCGGAGACCCGGATCGCGAAGGGCAACTGCTGGTGGATGAAGTGCTGGACTACCTGCAACTAGCACCGGAAAAGCGCCAGCAGGTACAGCGTTGTTTGATAAACGACCTGAACCCGCAGGCGGTTGAGCGGGCGATCGATCGTCTTCGCTCCAATAGCGAGTTTGTACCGCTGTGCGTTTCTGCACTGGCGCGGGCGCGGGCTGACTGGCTGTACGGCATTAATATGACCCGTGCGTATACCATTCTCGGCCGCAATGCCGGTTATCAGGGCGTGCTTTCCGTGGGACGCGTGCAGACGCCCGTACTCGGACTGGTGGTGCGCCGCGACGAAGAGATTGAAAACTTCGTGGCGAAAGACTTCTTTGAAGTCAAAGCACATATCGTGACACCTGCAGATGAGCGGTTTACCGCTATCTGGCAACCGAGCGAAGCGTGTGAACCGTACCAGGATGAAGAAGGGCGCTTGTTACATCGTCCACTGGCGGAGCATGTGGTTAACCGCATTAGTGGTCAACCAGCTATTGTCACCAGCTATAACGATAAACGGGAATCAGAATCCGCGCCGCTGCCTTTTTCGCTTTCGGCGTTGCAGATTGAAGCGGCTAAACGTTTTGGTCTGAGCGCGCAGAACGTGCTTGATATCTGCCAGAAGCTGTACGAAACGCACAAGCTAATCACTTATCCGCGTTCCGATTGCCGCTATTTGCCAGAAGAACATTTTGCCGGACGCCACGCGGTGATGAATGCTATCAGCGTTCATGCACCGGATCTGTTGCCGCAGCCAGTGGTAGATCCAGATATACGCAACCGCTGTTGGGATGACAAAAAGGTCGATGCGCACCACGCCATCATTCCGACCGCACGGAGTTCTGCGATCAACCTGACGGAGAACGAAGCGAAGGTCTATAACCTGATTGCCCGTCAGTATTTGATGCAGTTCTGCCCGGATGCGGTGTTCCGCAAGTGTGTTATCGAACTGGACATTGCCAAAGGCAAATTTGTCGCTAAAGCCCGTTTTCTTGCTGAAGCAGGCTGGCGCACGCTGTTAGGCAGCAAAGAGCGCGATGAAGAAAACGACGGCACGCCGCTGCCTGTGGTGGCGAAAGGCGATGAATTGTTGTGCGAAAAAGGTGAAGTGGTAGAGCGGCAAACCCAGCCGCCACGCCATTTTACCGATGCAACACTGCTTTCGGCGATGACCGGGATCGCACGCTTTGTGCAGGACAAAGATCTGAAAAAGATCCTTCGTGCGACCGATGGTTTGGGGACAGAAGCAACCCGTGCCGGGATTATTGAACTGTTGTTCAAGCGTGGTTTCCTGACCAAAAAAGGGCGCTATATCCACTCCACCGACGCCGGAAAAGCGCTATTCCATTCGCTGCCAGAAATGGCGACGCGACCGGACATGACCGCGCACTGGGAATCGGTGCTGACGCAAATCAGCGAAAAGCAGTGTCGCTATCAGGACTTTATGCAGCCGCTGGTGGGGACGCTTTACCAACTGATTGATCAGGCTCGTAGCACTCCGGTCAGGCAGTTCAGAGGAATTGTGGCATCGGGTGGGGGGGCTGTTAAAAAAGCACCCAATAAGCGTGTGAAAAAAGCGGCAAAGCCCAAAACAGATAATACGGATTCTGCTAATTAATTCGTTTTCCACTCTTAAATAAAGCCAATGGTAGATATTCTGCCATTGGCTTTATTGGTTATACTCGTCATGCTTTAAGTTGCATGTGCTGCGTCTGCGTTCGTTCAGCCCAGTCACTTACTCATGTAAGCTCCTCGGGATTCACTTACTTTCTGACTTCCTACAACTCGAATTATTTAGAGTATATGATATAAGTACCCATAGTTAAAATTATAAACGAAATGTCTTTACATTCACGTAATTTATGTTATGGATTGCATCATTATAAATTATTTTCAAATGCAGGGATTGTGAACATTATTCACAAAATGAATATATATAACTGCTCTATAAAATGATCAGTTCATTTATTTGAAGAGGATAATTATGATTATCGGTATCGACCTGGGTACAACTAACAGTTTGGCAGCTGTCTGGCGAAATGGACAAAGTGAACTGATCCCCAATGCGTTAGGTAAGTTTTTAACACCCAGCGTAGTTTGTGTTGACGAAGATGGTATGGTTTTGACAGGGGAGGCAGCTCGTGACCTGCAACTCATCAAACCACAAAACTGCGCATCAAATTTTAAACGCATGATGGGCACATCAAAGACGTTAAAACTGGGCGGACGGGAATTTCGTGCGGAAGAACTCTCATCGTTGATATTACGTCAGCTAAAAGAAGATGCAGAAAACTATTTGGGCGAAGAAGTCACTGAAGCGGTGATTAGCGTTCCCGCATATTTTGGTGATATGCAACGTAAAGCAACAAAAGCCGCTGCGACAATGGCAGGCTTAAATGTCGAACGTTTAATTAACGAACCAACCGCCGCTGCACTGGCGTATGGTTTGCATAATAAGGATGATGAACATCAATTTCTGGTATTCGATTTAGGTGGTGGTACGTTTGATGTCTCCATACTGGGGTTGTTTGACAATATTATGGAAGTACGTGCCAGTGCCGGGGATAACTTTTTAGGTGGTGAAGATATTGTCGATATCCTGATCGATGCATATTGCTCACGTCGGGATCTTCCTGAAAATATTGAATGGCGTGAACCGACACTCCAGCGGCATTTACGCATCGAGGCTGAGCGTGTCAAACGCGTGCTGAGTGTGCGAGATGAAGCCACTTTCAGTGTGGAGATTGAAGGAAGGCGATATTACTGGCATCTGACTACAGAAAAATTTGAATTTTTATTACAGACCTTTTTCGAACGAATCCATATGCCACTGGAGCGGGCAATTCGCGATGCCAAAATTAATATTAGCCAATTAGACCAGGTTGTTCTTGTGGGTGGCACTACACGTATGCCACTGATTCGCAAACTTGTGACACGATTATTTGGTCGTATACCGGCAATGCATTTAAACCCGGATGAAGTCATTGCCCAGGGCGCGGCTATTCAGGCTGCACTTAAAGCGCGGCACAGCGAATTACGAGATGTTGTAGTGACTGATGTTTGCCCTTATACGCTTGGCGTTGATACCTCTAAATCGCTGGGGCATACCCGCGAATCAGGCTATTTTGCACCCGTTATTGAGCGTAACAGGAGTATTCCTTGTAGTCGCGTTCGTGCCTTTTACACGGCACATGATCAACAAACAGAGGTTAATTTTAAAATCTACCAGGGTGAAAGCAGGATGGTGGCTGATAATATTTTCCTTGCGGAGTTGTCAGTGAATGTTCCGCCAAAACCGGCCGGTGATGTGCGTATTGATGTTCGTTTTACGTACGACATTAACGGTATTCTTGATGTCGATATCAGCGTGCCACTGACAGGTGCTAAAAATAGTCTGGTTATTGAACAGAATCCAGGGGCATTAACGGCAGAACAAATACAGCAGTCGTTGTCCAAATTAAGCCTGTTAAAAATTCACCCACGCGATGAACAGATAAACCAGGCCTTTATTGCCCGTCTTGATAATCTCTATCAACTCACCCTGGCGGAAACGCGAGACTGGATAAGCAATTGCTCCCGTCATTTCAGTTATCTACTCGAGAAGCAGGATCCTGATCAACTTGCTGATTTTCGGACTAAAGTTGAACCTACATTAGACTCTCTGGAAAGAGAACGTCTGCAATGAACTGCTGGGAAATATTAGCTTTACAACCAGGTGCGGAAGAACGAGATATTAAGCGTCGTTATGCGCAACTGGTAAAAAATTGCCGCCCGGAAGATGATCCCGCAGCCTGGCAACAATTGCACGATGCTTATGAACAGGCTTTACGTTATGACGACGAAGATCAGTGGCAAGAAGATGAAGAAGAGCAACCGATCAATATGTCCAGGGGTATTGTTCATCCTCGTCCTGTGATGACATTTCGCGCACTCAACACCTTTTCTGGTCATCCACTTCCTGATGTCACTATTAAATCAGAGGGGGAAGTCACCTGGCAAGCCGTGCTGGATATGCTCTGTGAGGAGAATGAAGCTATTCCCGAACACGCCCCCATGCAACTTGCTAAGGCGTTATCTTTCCTTGAGAAAAAAGATCTCAGCTCACGAATGTGCTTTGAAGAAGCGTTATTACTGCATCTTCATCGGGTATTCCGGCCATTATTAACTCTCGCTGCTGCACAAACTTTTAGATGGCATTTAGTCGCAGGCAGTCGTCAACCCGTAATCCAGACAGAAATTAACGAAAGTTGTCTTCTTTATTATCGCATCGAAAAACAAATTACCCCTTTCTTTGCCAGTAACTTGTCTCCACTGGAAGAAATGGAAAACGGGAAGGAAATGGCTACGATTTATCAATCATTAAAGGATAATGAAGAGAGCCTGAAATGGTTTGATATCGCAGTATTAAATAAAGTTGCTGAATTTGAACTATCAGACAACTATATGGCATTGTTAATAGAGTGTTTATCATATTCCTTGCGAAAAGAAAAAATGATTCGCAAGTGGAAATTAACAGAACGCTTCAATAATTTAGCAATGCAACATCATAGTGGATATAAAAAGCTGCTAAATGCCATAAAATTAAAAGGTCTTTTTTATTATCCATCTTCTGTATACCAGTCCTGCTTACATGCTGCAGAGCAAGGCTATTCGCTAGCCTGGTATTCTCTTGGCAAAATGTATTACGAAGGTGATGAGGTTTCACAGGATCTAAAATTAGCCTTTAACTGGTTTACCCGCGCCGCGCAGCATAATGTTATCGATGCTCTGTATGCGCTGGGTATCATGTATAGCGATGGAAGGGGCACGGATAAGAATATTTGTGAGGCACGAAAATGGTTTTTACTTGCTGCCCAAAATGGCAACACATCTGCGCAATATGAGCTTGCCCGTATCTCACGCTTTGCTGTTGAGCCATTACGAAATTATGAAGAAGCATTGCAGTGGTATTTATCTGCCGCCACACAAGGACATGAGGTTGCCCAGTATGAGTTGGGACAAATGTATATACAAGGGATTGGCGTGGAGCGCGATGAGGTTCAGGCCCATCGTTGGTTTTTGCAATCAGCAGAACAGGGATATTTACATGCGCAATATCATACTGCCAGGTTGTATAGCGGAAGTGAGAGTATTTCACAGGACCAGGAAAAAGCGCTGTACTGGTTTACCAAAGCAGCAAAAAATGGGGCAGATGGGGCAGGGGATGCCATGTATGAATTGGGGAAATATTATTTAACCAACAATGATGATCCTGAAAATAACGCAGAGGCTACTCAATGGCTTACTGGTGCAGCGCAGCGTGGTCGAATAGAGGCGATATTTTTGTTAGCTGAAATGTATCTGTACGGTACAAAAGATACCATAAAAGATGAAAATCATGCGCTGCACTGGTACGAAAAAGCGGCGCGTTTAGGGTCGACCGAGGCGCAGCACCAGACTGCGGCAATGTATGCTCAGGGGACGGGCACTAAAATTGATAATAAACAAGCATGGATGTGGCTAACAATTGCCGGAAATAACAACCCCTGGATTGAAAAAGATGCGTTGCGATGCTTAATGTCTGAACAGGATATTCAGGATGCAGAACAAACGGCTGCAAATTGCAAACGTCTGCTAAGGATTTAATTAACTCAGGGAAAATCGTCTGGTTATAAGGAAAACCAGACGATTGTAATAACGATTAAATCACGCCCTGGCTTAACATCGCATCCGCAACCTTCACAAAACCGGCAATGTTCGCGCCCTGCACGTAGTTGGTTTGCTCACCTTCACCACCATGCTCAACACAGGCATGGTGGATATCCAGCATGATGTGATGCAAACGTGCGTCAACTTTCTCGGCTTTCCAGCCCAGGCGCGCAGCGTTTTGCGCCATTTCCAGGCCCGATGTTGCTACACCGCCAGCATTAGCCGCTTTACCCGGTGCAAACAGTACGCCTGCCTGCTGGAACAGTTCAGTCGCTTCGATGGTGGTCGGCATATTTGCCCCTTCGGCGACGGCTTTAACGCCATTGGCGATAAGCTGATGCGCGGCGTCAACATCCAGTTCGTTCTGGGTGGCGCAAGGCAGGGCGATATCAACCGGTACAGACCACGGCTGTTGGCCTTCGAGATAGACCAGACCAAATTCTTTGGCGTAATCTGCCACTCGACCATCGCGGCTGGCTTTGATTTCGATAAGACGCGCCAGTTTTTCTTTCGTGAATCCGCTTTCATCAACTACAGTGCCGCTGGAGTCTGACGCAGTGATCACTCGAGCACCAAATTCCATCGCTTTTTCGATAGCGTACTGGGCGACGTTGCCGGAGCCAGAAACGGAAACGCGCATTCCTTCAAAACCCATACCGTGGCGTTTTAGCATTGCTTCTGTGAAATAAACCAGACCGTAGCCGGTAGCTTCCGGGCGAATAAGACTGCCGCCAAATGAAAGGCCCTTACCGGTGAAGACGCAGGCGGTATTGTTGGAGAGCTTTTTCATCATCCCCGCCATAAAGCCGACTTCACGACCACCAACGCCGATATCACCTGCCGGAACGTCAGTATCCGCGCCCAGGTGGCGATACAGTTCAGTCATCAGCGCCTGGCAGAAACGCATAACTTCGCCTTCGCTTTTTCCTTTCGGGTCGAAATCGCTGCCGCCTTTACCACCGCCCATCGGTAGAGTAGTCAGGGCATTTTTGAAGGTTTGTTCGAAGCCGAGGAATTTGAGAATGGAGAGGTTAACTGACGGATGGAAGCGCATACCGCCTTTGTACGGGCCGATGGCAGAGCTGAACTGCACACGCCATGCACGGTTGACCTGCACCTGGTTGCGATCATCAACCCATACTACGCGAAATTGGATCACGCGCTCCGGTTCAACCAGACGCTCCAGTAATGACATCTGACGATATTTGGGATTTTGTTCAAGAAAAGGCCAGAGTGTGGTCATTACTTCACGAACGGCTTGCGCGAACTCGGTTTGATTCGGGTCGCGCTTTTGGACATGGTTGAGGAATGACTCCAGAGAATATGTCTGATCCATAGATATAAAACCCTTATATATTAATACGATTATGCTTATGTTGTTTATGTCATGTGCTTTTGCAGTTTTCGACTATACCATCAAGAATGTGACGGTAAGCAAGAAAAAAATGACCCAGGAAAGCAAATTAATAACGAGAGTAATCTCATAACCAAATGCGATAACTCAGACGCTAAAGTTTTGCCGCCCGGCTACCGTTATCTGTAGAAGAGACAATAACGTTAAGGAGTTCCCTGTGAGTCGAGCATTGATCGCCGTAGTATTAGCATTTCCATTAATTACACTGGCTAACCCGCATTATCATCCGGACGTGGAGGTAAACGTACCGCCAGAAGTGTTCAGTTCAGGCGGGCAGTCAGCGCAGCCCTGTACTCAGTGCTGCGTTTATCAGGATCAAAATTATTCTGAAGGGGCAGTAATTAAAGCCGAAGGAATACTGCTGCAATGCCAACGGGATGACAAAACCCTAAGCACTAATCCGCTGGTCTGGCGGCGCGTGAAGCCATAAACGCCTCTAATAATGGAATGTCAGCAGGGGCCAGCGGATATCGCAGCGCCTCTTCAGGTGAGCACCAGACCAGCGCCTGATGTTCATGTGCCTGTAACGTCCCGTGGAAGTCGGGTACGTGCCAGGCATGAAGATGGATAATCCGCCCCGAAACTTCTCGCTGATGGCTGGCAACATAGTCACCAACAGTTGCTTCGATGCCCAGTTCTTCGTTTAACTCACGCACCAGCGCCTGCCGCTGGCTTTCATCCGGCTCGACTTTACCACCGGCAAACTCCCATAATCCCGCCTGATCGCTATGGGCAGGGCGTTGCGCGAGTAAAATTTTGCCATCACGTTCGATGATGGCGGCAACAACTTCAATCATTTTCATAAATTACACACGGGCAGATAAGCGAAAAATGCCATAATATCCGCACTGTTGCTCAATCAGAAAGGCTTTATATTTAAGGAGTGCCTGTGCTAGACCGCCATCTTCATCCCCGGATTAAACCGTTGTTGCATCAGTGCGTGCGGGTTCTTGATAAACCGGGCATTACGCCAGATGGTTTAACATTAGTGGGATTTGCCATCGGCGTGCTGGCACTGCCTTTTCTGGCGCTGGGCTGGTATCTGGCGGCACTAGTCGCCATTTTGTTGAACAGGCTGCTTGATGGTCTGGACGGTGCGCTGGCGCGGCGCAGAGGGCTTACCGACGCGGGCGGCTTTCTCGATATTTCTCTCGATTTTCTTTTTTACGCGCTGGTGCCTTTTGGGTTTATCCTCGCCGCACCGGAGCAAAACGCCCTGGTAGGCGGCTGGCTGCTGTTTGCGTTTATCGGCACGGGCAGCAGTTTTCTCGCTTTTGCTGCGCTGGCGGCGAAACATCAGATTGATAATCCTGGTTATGCGCATAAATCGTTTTATTATCTGGGCGGGTTAACCGAAGGCAGCGAGACGATTTTGCTGTTTGTTCTGAGTTGCCTCTTTCCGGCCTGTTTTCCGTGGTTTGCGTGGGTATTTGGTGCGTTGTGCTGGATGACGACCTTTACGCGGGTGTGGAGTGGGTATCTGACGCTGAAGTCGCTCCAGCGTCAGTAATTGCAATGTTATTTACTGCTGTCCGGGCCGCGTTCACCGGTTGCTACCGGATTTTTTGGATCGCTGCTCCATTCGTACCAGACACCGTCGTAAACGGAGACGTTATTCCAGCCCATTGCGCGTGCGTAAATAAAGGTTTCTGACGCGCGCCAGCCAGTGCCGCAGTAGAATGAAACTTGCTGATCTGGTTTGATATTCCATGCTTTCCACATAGCGGTTATATCATCGGCGCTGCGCATGGTGCCATCCGGGTTATGGAAATCTTCCATATGCGTCGAGTCGCTACCTGCGTGTCCCCAACGTGCTCCGGCTATTTCACCTTTTGGTTTAATATAGCTGTAACCGCTGGTCGTACCGATAAATTCTGGCCACGAACGAATGCTCACCAGCGATGCATCCTGGCGATGCAGCAGTCCACGCGCTTGTTCCATATCAAGCATCAGTTGCGGTTGTGCCGGGATCTTCACGCCGAAATCCGGTTCCGCTTTCACTTTCGGTGGCGTTCCGCGCTCAACGGGCAGACCCGCGTCGGACCAGGTTTGCCAGCCTCCGTCCAGCAGGCGCACATCTTTCACGCCGGCATAAAGCATAATTTGCGCCACACGCGCTGCAGCGTATACGTCACGCCCGTACAGAATGACCGTGGTGTCATGGCGAATACCGTGTTTTGCCAGCATCGCTTTCAGTTGTTCATCAGAAACTTTGTTCCACAGCGGTTCGCTTTCCACTTCGTTGGTGTCGATGTAGTCAGCGCCGGGAATATGGCTGATAAGGTAAAATTTTGGAGCGCCCCAGGCCGCTTCAATGACTTTCCAGTCACCGGCAGGTTTCGCCGTAACCTCTTTACCTTGTTGCAGGTCATGCAGCCACTGCGGATATACCAGCTGTTCAAAGTGCGGCAGTTTTTGCAGACGGGAAGGTTCGCTTAGCGCGTCACTCAGGATGGAGATATGCGTAAAACCTGCTTTTTGCAGTCGCGTTTTGACGGCGTCGACATCTTTGTCATTACCGTACAGCGCCACCGGGGCATCGGCTTTCAGGTTATGTTGCTTGATCCACTCGTTGAGCTGTTCGGTGCTCATTTTGTCGAGCCAGCTAGCAGAGAGGTTTAAGGCGGCAGGTTCATGACCGGAAGGGCCATTTAAGGTTTGTGGCCAGCCGTTATAAAACGCGCTGGGGCGAGTATCAATCGCTTTGCCATTTTGTTGTTGAAGCTGGTCAAGTGTAAGAGGCTTCGCCAGTTCAGCGGCCCACGAAGAAGCGCAAGCCAGCCCTAAAGCCATTGCCAGCGCGGTCATTTGAGAAACACGTTTCATCGAAAATCCCGACATTGTAGTTTTGAGAGCGCCATTCTGAACTGACGCATCGGGAAAAACTTTGCGTTATCGCAGTTTGTTGTAATTTTCTGACCACTGCGCCATATCCAGAACGGGGCTATCAGGAGGAACATCCTGAAGATCGTGCGTCACCTGCACAACAGGGATCGCCATGGCGCGAATTTCGCTGAACACCCAATGGCGAAAATTATCGCGCAGAGTCACATCAAGACGGCTGAATGGCTCATCCAGTAGCAACGCTTTTGGCTGAGCGAGAAGGGCGCGAAGCAGAGCAACGCGCGCTCGCTGACCGCCAGACAAAGTGGCAGGATCCTGATGGAACGCTCCGTCAAGGCCTGAACGCTCAAGTGCATCATTCACGGCATTACGTCGGGCATTCCCGTTAAGTGTCGCCGGTAGCGCCAGCAGTAAATTTTTCCCGACGCTGAACTGGTCAAATAACAGTGCATCCTGGAAAAGAATGCCAATCTGACGCTGTGCGGTGGGTAGCATGTCAATCCGTTGCTCATTAAGCCATAGCTCCCCTGTACAAGAAAACTGTCCAGCCAGCGCACCAATCATCCACGAAAACAGAGTGGATTTCCCGCAGCCGGATGGTCCCATTAACGTGACAATGTCACCTTTATCTACTGTAAAGTTAACGTTTGTCAGCAAGCGGCTTTCTGGTAAACGTAGCGAAACATTTTTCACGCAGAGCATTAGCGGAGTCCTTGTCTGACATAACCTACCCATTTTGCGACTAACGCGGTCAGGGCAAAAATAATAAGCGGTAACAGCAGTTGCCATAAAGCCTGGGCGGCGAGAATACCGTTGCTGCCGCCGCTGCTTAATGCCACCGCTTCAGTGGTGAGCGTCGGAAAACGCCCCGCGCCCAGCCACAGCGTCGGCATATACTGCGCAATACTGACTGAAAATCCCACCGCGAAGGCAATCAGCGCAGGGCGCAACATGAGTGGGCATTTTACGTAAAAGAAGATTTTGGCCCGCGACCAGCCCAGTGTTTGCGCAATCAAAATTAACCGTGAATCAATGCGCTGCCAGGCGGGTTGCAGGATAAACAGCATCCACGGCATTACCCATAGCAGATGCCCCCAGACCACCGCCGTCCAGCTTCCATCCAGGTTCAGCCATAGCGCCAGCGTGTACTGGCCCGCCACCAGCGGCAGAGCGGGTAATAAAATGGGCAACCATAGCCACAACTGGCGACGCTGTGGCCCCCATTCCAGCCACAGCAGTAACAGGAGCAAAGCGATGAATGCCGCCACCAGCCCCATTGTCAGGCTGTTGATGAGCGCTTCACTATTGATCGTCGACTGATCCGCGAGGATCGCCAGCAGAACCACACACAGCACACCGGTTAAGGGTAAAAAACTCGCCAGCGTATTGCCTGGCAATAAAGGCGTGGCAGGCTTACGAACGCCATCTACGCGGGGAATAGTACGCCGCCAGCCACGCCATAGCAGATAGCCCAGCAAAACGTAGGCGGCGAGTAACAGCATCAGCAGCAGGCTGGCGAGTGCACCTTTCGTTTGTTGATCGGCGTCGCCCTGAGTTAACCACTGCCAGCTAATTACCGCCAGCGTCGGGGGATTACCTGGCCCAAGAATAATCGCCACATCCACGACCGACAGCGACCAGGCGACAATCGCCAGCATCGCCATTGCCAGCGCAGACGCGACGGAGGGCAACAGCAACCAGTTCAGGCATTGCCAGCGGCTGTAGCCCAGCGAATCCAGCACAATGAGTTGCTGCAACAGCCGTTTTTCGCTCAATACTGCCGCTAAGATCCACAGCAGAAATGCGCTTTCTTTCACCGCCAGGGTGAGGCCCAGCCCAATACCCAATTTGTCCATTGGCGGAGTGAAATACGGGAAATAGTCATAAAGCAGCCCTCCGTCAGCAAAGAGCAGAAGGGCGCTGGTGGCAAAAGCCACATGGGGAATGGCGAGCAGCCACGGCAGACGGGCGCACATACGCTGCCATTTCGGCCCTGGCCACAACGCCACAATCACCAGCAGGGCAATCAACAACGCCCCGACCGCCGCAATGGTTGTCGACACCAGCGTCGCCAGTAATGCCTGCGGTAACTGTGGATCGGCAAATAACGCCTGCCAGTGCGTCAACGACAAAGCAGGCGATATCAGCGTGAGAGCTGCCGGGATCAGCGGTGCATAAATCACCGCTATCATCGCCCACAGCAAAAAGATTAATGCGTACCGTAACGGTGTAGCCATTCTTGTTCCAGCGCATTTACCCAACCTGCGTGCGGTTCAGCCAGTACCGGCGGCAGATCCTGCGGCATTCTCGATTGCAATGTTTCGCGCTGCCCGTCAGGCAGTTTTTGCGGATCGAGAACAGAAGGATCGCCCCAGACAGCGGGATCTGCTTTACGCAGTTGCGCATCGGGTGAGAGCAGGAAATTGGCAACTACCTTCGCCGCAGCACTGGCATTCGCGTTGGCAGGAATGGTGACGAAATGGACGTTGCCAATCATCCCCTCGCGAAAACCAAAACTGTAACTGCTTGCAGGCAAATCGCCGCTGGCGATTTTTTGCTGCGCATGTGCAGGGTTAAAGGTCAGCGACAGGCGCAATGTGTTAGCTTTCAGCAGAGCATCCATCCGCGCGGGCGAAGGCGGGAAATCCTTTCCTTCGCGCCATAAATACGGATGCAGTGCATCAAGATATTGCCACAAGGGCGCAGTGACGCGGGCGAAAGTCGCATCGTCCGGCGCTTCTTTTAATGCTGTGGGATCTGGCGTTAGCATAATCAGCAACTGTTCAAGAAACGCCGTGCCGGTAAAGTCCGGTGGGCGGGGATAGGTAACCGTGCCGGGATTGGCTTTAGCAAACTCCAGTAAGGCTTGCGGCGTTTGTGGTGGCTGTGGCGTAACATCGCGGCGGGCGATAAACGTCAGTTGTGCGCCGCCCCAGGGCGATTCAGCCCCTTCTGTAGGCACTGAAAAATCTTCCCGCACCGGAAGCTGTGTGTCGACATAGCGCCAGTTGGGCAGAGTCTCCGCCCAGCCCGTTTGTAATAAATTGGCCTCTTTTAAGGTGCGGAAGTTTTCGCCGTTCACCCAGAGCAGATCCACCGAACCGCCCGTTTTACGTCCGGCAGCAACTTCGGTCTGAATGCGTTTCACCGCGTCTGCGGCATCCGCGAGACGAACAATCTTCAGGTTTATAGCGTAATGGGTTTTCATCTCGCCGCTAACCCAGTCGAGATAGCGGTTAATTGCGGTATCGCCGCCCCAGGCGTTAAACCAGACGGTTTGTCCTTTGGCCTCATTTTTTATTTCCTGCCAGTCACTGGCATGTGTTGCCAAAGAAAACAGCGATAACAATCCCAGCAACCACCCACAAAGGCGCATCTTCTCTCCTTAAGAACGTTTTTCAGGAATACGGCACAGCCCCTGAGCGGGAATGTCCATGGCAGAATTAAAACGGGCTGACAGATTTTGCAGGCCTATCAATGCCGTCAGTTCGGTGAGCGCCTGAGCGTCAAAATGCGTAGCCAGTCGGGCGCGCAGGGCATCATCGACCGTTGGCGGCGTTACGCTTGCGGCTTCGGCGTACTCCAGCGCCAGCCGTTCTTCATCGCTAAAGAGCGGGCTTTGCCGCCAGTCAGCCACTGCCAGCAGTTTATCGGTGCTGCCGGTACGCTCGGCGACTTTCATACTGGTGATATCCACGCAAAACTCACACAGGCACATTTGCGCAATGCGCGCGCTGACAAGCGATCGTACTACCGGATCGAGCGGTGAGCGTTTGCGCTCCAGCCAGCCGACAAACATCGACACCAGATAAAAGATAAACGGGATCCGCCCCCACCAGCGAATCGGGCTTAGCACCTCGCCGTAATGGCGACGATGCAGCCACGTCTGCGGACGTAAAATGAAAGGAATTTTGCTAAGCGGCGGTAAACCCATCAGGCATTCCTCTTCTGGCGCTCAAGCCATATTTTCTTCGCCATAAAAATCACCACGGTCAGGGCAAACAGAATAAACAGTCCGGTGACAAACCAGAAAGTACCGCCTGTTAACATGCTGCCCGCCCAGGAATAAACAATAGTCGCCGGTAATTGACCAAGCCCGGTGGCGATAAAAAACGAGCGAAAACGTATTGAAGTCAAACCGGCAGCATAGCTGATTGGATCGAAAGGGACAAAAGGCAATAACCGACATACCAGGATGGTGTGTTTGCCGTAGCGAGTGAAAAAGCCGTCCATACTGTCAAGTACGGTTTTGCCGGTTAATTTTTCCACCACTTCGCGGCCCATCACTCTGGCGATAAAAAAGCACAGTGCCGCGCCGGCCATCGAACTGGTCCACGACAGTAAGCCGCCCCAGAACGCACCAAACAGCGACGCATTGGCAAAGGTGATCAAAAACGCAGGTAGCGGTGCAGCAATGGCCTGTAAAATCATCAACAAGAACGAGACAACTGCCGCTAGTGCGCCGTAAGACTGAATAAAGCGTTCTATACCCTGTTGGTCCACGGCGGCAAACGCCGCAACGCTGCGATTGATAAACTCATGGACGCCGGGAAGCAGCGCCCATGCCAGCAGCACAGCGAACAACAGGATGATGAGGGTTATACGGTAGTACCAGATTTTACGCGATTGCATCTTCATCATCCGTTATCCTGCTTTATTCGGTGATTTTAAAGGTAACCGTTGCCAGCGTGTTATCCGCCGGGAGAACTGAGGCATTGCCTTTGAATTTCACTTCGCCGCGTTTTTCCACCGCACCATAAGTGTATGTTGCATTGCTGACGATGCCGACCGGGCAGCTATCCAGACACACCAGGCAACCCGTTTTCTTCTCTTCTGCTGCCGTTAAATTACCGCCAAAGCGCATGTCCAGTTTCTTGCCATTACTGTCAACAATCACTTCATCGAAGGAATACGCTTTTGCCGCCCCTTGCCAGTTGACCGAAATATCCAGTTTGCTGCCTGTGACATGAGTCGTTTCTTTATTATCCATCGTCATGTTTTCGCCCGGCGTACCACCTGCCTCTTTCAGGGCTTCATAAAATGCTTTCGGGGTCGCATAACCCATAAACAGCGATTTATGTCCGTTGGAGCCATCTTTAAACACAATACCGTGACGAGTGTCGTCGGTGAGGAAACGACCATTAATTTGCACCAGCATGGTTACCGTATGGTTATTGGCATCGACACGCAGCGGTTGGCTGTTCGAAAGTCCGTCGTATTCCACTTTTGCAGCCGCATTCTCTTTTTGATCGCAGCCGCTAAGCCCAGCAACAGCCAGTAAGCAGAGTGCAGCCAGTCCTTTTTTCCATGACACTGAATAATGTTGCAACATCGTTCTATCCTTCATTTTTTGGGTGAGAAAGTGGGCTGCGGCGAGAAGCAGACAGATCCACATGTTTGTGTCGGGCGTAGAGTTTTGCGAGCTGGACGAGAATAAACAGCGCCAGGCCCGCCAGACAGAGTTGTAAAATAAAGCGCAGCGTAATGCCTTCATTGGCGAGATCGCTTGCCATCACGGTATAAATAACAATACCGGGTAGGGTCGTGAGTGCCGAAATAAGGGTATAAGGCCAGAAGGCGATTGTGGTTAATCCGTAAGCGTAATTTTGAATATTGTAAGGAAACAACGGTATTAAGCGGGTCAGAATAAGAAAATCAATACCGTTACGCGCAATGCCTTTTTCAATGGCCTGAAAGGTATGGCTATGACCAACGTATTTCAGCAGTAAATCACGTCCCAGCCAGCGCGCCAGCAGGAATGAGCACGAGGAGGCCAGCGTGGCGGCAATTAATGATAGTAGTGTCCCTAAGAGCGGGCCAAAAACTATTCCTCCCGCGATCACCAGTATGCTTCCTGGTAACAGAAAGAGGGTGGCAATGATGAATAACAGAATATAGAGGCTATAGCCGAACAATCCGCTCTGGCGAATGAGTGTCTGTAAGTGGGGTAAATCGGTGAGCAGATCGAATAAACCGAAAGCGTGGATAGCGTAAATGACCAGCGCAAAAATAAGACAGGCTAAAAGAAATTTACGCTCAGCGTTCATCGTGGAGTTTCCTATATCAAACTTGATAATAGAGAAGTGGTCAGACAACTAAAAACGCAGTGACGGTATAACAAAGGACGGCAGGCAACAAATCATTACTGACAGTTTGTTGATTTTTCTCAAGGTTAATTCTCCTGACCCAGTTTGAGCCAGGAGATCAGCTAAATTAGCGGCGGAAGGTCGCCCAGACGGGGGCGTGATCGGACGGTTTTTCCATGCTGCGAATTTCATAGTCGATGCCGGTTTCTACGCAACATTCTGCCAGCGGTTGGCTGGCGAGCAGCAGGTCGATGCGCAGACCGCGATTATCGTCAAAACCTTTTGAGCGGTAATCAAACCATGAGAAACGATCTGCTGTTTGCGGATTCGCATGGCGGAAGGTATCGACCAACCCCCAGCTCATCAGCCTCTCCATCCATTCGCGTTCCTCCGGAAGGAAAGAACATTTTCCGGTACGCAGCCAGCGCTTACGGTTCTCTTCGCCAATGCCAATATCCAGGTCGCCAGGACTGATATTCATATCGCCCATAATCAGCACCGGATTTTCACGCTTGAGTTCGGTTTCCAGGTAGTTTTGCAGATTCTGATAAAACTGCGCCTTTGCCGGGAATTTTATCGGATGGTCGCGGCTTTCACCCTGCGGGAAGTAACCGTTGATCACGGTGACATTGCCCAGCGGCGAGGGGATTTCCGCCATAATAATCCGCCGTTGCGCTTCTTCGTCGTCACCAGGAAAGCCGCGACGCACGGCAATCGGCGTCTCTTTGGTCAGCAGCGCCACGCCATAATGGCCTTTCTGCCCGTGATAAAACACGTTGTAGCCGAGCTTCGCCACCTCTTCGAGCGGAAACATATCGTCATGAACTTTTGTCTCCTGCAGGCCAATCACATCCGGTTGGTGCTTTTCGACGATGGCTTCAAGCTGGTGAGGTCTGGCGCGCAGGCCGTTGATATTAAAAGAGACAAATTTCATAGTCGCTGCCATTTATTCAGATAAAGAGTGCGTGGATGGTAGCAGAATTTCGCTTTGCTTACCGCCTGTTGTTAAGTGATTTGATCGATGGTTGTTAATGATGTCAACGATGGCGCAAAAAATGCCCGCTTTTGGTGCGCGTTGCGTCAGAATGGCGCAGTAATTTCCAGTAAATTTCGTCAATGATCACAATTCCAGAATTATATTTTACTTCTGCATAACATTGCGTTTTTTATTCTTTTTATTCACCCACATCGCAAACGTATTCACTTTATATGCACTTTAAATGCATATGATGTGGTTATAACTGCTTGATTTCCAGTTAGCCTCCGCCGTTTATGCACTTTTATCACTGGCTGGCACGAACCCTGCAATCTACATTTACAGCGCAAACATTACTTATTATTAACATATAAATAACGAATTATTTACTGTAGAGGTCGCTATGTCTCAGCCAATTACGCGTGAAAACTTTGATGAATGGATGATACCTGTTTACGCTCCGGCACCGTTTATACCGGTACGTGGCGAAGGTTCACGCTTGTGGGATCAGCAGGGGAAAGAGTATATCGACTTCGCGGGTGGCATTGCGGTGAACGCGCTGGGCCATGCGCATCCGGAACTGCGTGAGGCGCTGAACGAACAGGCGAGTAAGTTCTGGCATACCGGCAACGGTTACACCAACGAGCCGGTACTGCGACTGGCGAAAAAATTGATCGACGCCACGTTTGCCGATCGCGTCTTCTTTTGTAACTCCGGTGCGGAAGCCAACGAAGCGGCACTAAAACTGGCGCGTAAATTCGCTCACGACCGCTACGGCAGCCATAAGAGCGGCATCGTGGCGTTCAAAAATGCGTTTCATGGTCGCACGCTGTTTACTGTCAGTGCGGGTGGGCAGCCAGCCTATTCACAGGATTTTGCGCCACTGCCGCCGGATATTCGTCATGCTGCATATAACGATATTAACTCTGCCAGTGCGCTGATTGACGACGCCACCTGTGCGGTGATTGTCGAACCCATCCAGGGGGAAGGCGGTGTGGTGCCAGCCAGCAACGCATTTTTACAAGGTCTGCGTGAATTGTGTGACCGCCACAATGCGTTGCTGATCTTTGATGAAGTACAAACCGGTGTCGGGCGCACCGGGGAACTGTATGCCTGTATGCACTACGGCGTGACGCCTGATCTGTTAACTACCGCCAAAGCGCTGGGCGGCGGTTTCCCGGTTGGTGCGTTGTTGGCAACCGAAGAGTGCGCCAGCGTGATGACCGTTGGCACTCACGGCACCACCTATGGCGGCAATCCGCTGGCCTCGGCGGTGGCAGGCAAAGTGCTGGATCTCATCAACACGCCAGAGATGCTTAACGGGGTTAAACAGCGTCACGACTGGTTTGTTGAGCGTCTAAATTCCATTAATCACCACTACAGTTTGTTCAGTGAAGTTCGCGGCTTAGGTCTTTTGATTGGCTGTGTACTGAATGCCGATTACGCCGGGCAAGCGAAACAGATCTCTCAGGAAGCGGTGAAAGCAGGCGTGATGGTGCTGATTGCGGGGAGCAACGTGGTGCGCTTTGCGCCTGCGCTCAATGTCAGCGAAGAAGAGGTGACGACCGGACTGGATCGCTTTGCAGCTGCTTGCGAACACTTTGTTAGCCGAGGTTCATCATGATGGTCATTCGTCCCGTTGAACGCTCAGACGTTGCGGCGCTGATGCAGCTTGCCAGCAAAACGGGCGGCGGCCTGACGTCGCTTCCCGCCAATGAAGCCACGCTTTCGGTGCGTATTGAAAGGGCAATCAAAACCTGGCAAGGCGAACTGCCCAAAAGTGAGCAGGGTTATGTGTTTGTACTGGAAGATAGTGAGACAGGCACTGTGGCGGGGATTTGCGCCATTGAGGTGGCGGTTGGGCTGAACGATCCCTGGTACAACTATCGTGTCGGCACGCTGGTTCACGCTTCGAAAGAGCTGAATGTCTATAACGCATTGCCGACGCTGTTTCTCAGTAACGATCACACCGGCAGCAGCGAGCTGTGCACGCTGTTTCTCGACCCGGAGTGGCGCAAAGAGGGCAACGGCTATTTGCTGTCGAAATCGCGCTTTATGTTTATGGCGGCTTTTCGCGACAAGTTTAATGACAAAGTGGTCGCCGAAATGCGCGGGGTGATTGACGAACACGGCTATTCACCGTTCTGGCAAAGCCTCGGTAAACGCTTCTTTTCGATGGATTTTAGCCGCGCTGATTTTCTCTGCGGCACCGGGCAAAAGGCATTTATTGCAGAACTGATGCCGAAACATCCGATCTATACCCACTTTTTATCCCAGGAAGCCCAGGACGTCATCGGTCAGGTACATCCGCAAACCGCGCCTGCCCGTGCGGTGCTGGAGAAAGAAGGTTTTCGCTACCGTAACTATATCGACATCTTTGACGGCGGGCCGACACTTGAATGTGATATCGACCGCGTGCGCGCCATCCGTAAAAGTCGGCTGGTGGAAGTGGCTGAAGGGCAGCCTGCGCAGGGCGAATTCCCGGCCTGCCTGGTCGCCAATGAAAATTATCACCATTTCCGCGTGGTGCTGGTGCGTACCGATCCAGCGACCGGGCGTTTGATTTTAACCGCTGCACAACTGGATGCTCTCAAATGCCACGCAGGGGATCGCGTTCGTCTGGTGCGCCTGTGCGCAGAGGAGAAAACAGCATGACTTTATGGATCAACGGTGACTGGGTTACGGGCCAGGGCGCATCGCGTGTGAAGCGTAATCCGGTATCGGGCGAGGTGTTATGGCAGGGCAATGATGCCGATGCCGCTCAGGTCGGGCAGGCTTGTCGGGCTGCCCGTGCGGCGTTTCCGCGCTGGGCGCGTCTCTCCTTTGGCGATCGTCAGGTAAGAGTTGAACGCTTTGCCGGATTGCTGGAAAGCAATAAAGCCGAATTAACCGCGATTATTGCCAGAGAAACCGGTAAGCCGCGCTGGGAAGCGGCAACCGAAGTGACGGCGATGATCAATAAAATCGCGATATCAATTAAGGCGTATCACGTTCGTACCGGTGAGCAGCGTAGCGAAATGCCGGACGGCGCGGCGAGCCTGCGACATCGCCCGCACGGCGTGCTGGCGGTGTTTGGGCCGTATAATTTCCCTGGTCATTTGCCGAACGGACATATCGTTCCGGCATTGCTGGCAGGTAACACCATTATCTTTAAACCCAGCGAACTGACACCGTGGAGTGGCGACGCGGTAATGCGTTTATGGCAGCAGGCTGGCTTGCCGCCGGGCGTGCTGAACCTGGTGCAGGGCGGGCGTGCAACGGGTCAGGCGCTGAGTGCGCTGGAGGATCTCGACGGCTTGCTGTTTACCGGCAGCGCCAATACCGGCTACCAGCTGCATCGCCAGCTTTCCGGTCAGCCGGAGAAAATTCTCGCCCTTGAGATGGGCGGTAATAACCCGCTAATTATCGATGAGGTGGCGGATATCGATGCCGCTGTCCATCTGACCATTCAGTCGGCGTTTGTCACTGCCGGGCAACGCTGCACCTGCGCCCGCCGTTTATTTCTGAAAAGTGGAACGCAGGGCGATGCATTTCTTGCTCGCCTGGTTGCCGTCAGCCAGCGGTTAACGCCGGGCACTTGGGATGACGAACCGCAGCCATTTATTGGTGGGCTGATTTCTGAGCAGGCCGCACAGCAGGTGGTTACTGCCTGGCAGGAACTGGAGGCGATGGGCGGACGGACCCTGCTTGCGCCGCGCTTATTACAAGCAGGGACATCGTTGCTGACGCCGGGGATCATTGAAATGACAGGCGTTACTGGCGTGCCGGATGAAGAAGTGTTTGGGCCGTTATTGCGCGTCTGGCGTTATGACAATTTCGATGAAGCGATTCGAATGGCGAATAACACTCGCTTCGGCCTCTCTTGCGGTCTGGTTTCCCCCGAGCGGGAAAAATTCGATCAACTGTTGCTGGAGGCACGGGCGGGGATTGTTAACTGGAACAAACCGCTTACCGGTGCTGCCAGTACCGCGCCATTCGGCGGCATTGGCGCTTCCGGCAATCATCGCCCCAGCGCCGGGTATGCCGCAGATTATTGTGCCTGGCCGATGGCGAGCCTGGAGTCGGACTCGTTAACGTTGCCCGCAACGCTTAACCCCGGGCTGGATTTTTCCGATGAGGTGGTGCGATGAACGCCCGGGAAGTCAATTTTGACGGGCTGGTAGGGCTGACGCACCATTACGCGGGCCTGTCGTTTGGTAATGAAGCCTCTACCCGTCACCGTTTTCAGGTGTCTAACCCGCGACTGGCGGCAAAACAGGGCTTACTGAAAATGAAAAAACTTGCCGATGCGGGATTCCCCCAGGCCGTGATCCCGCCGCACGAGCGTCCGTTTATTCCGGTGCTGCGTCAGTTGGGATTCAGGGGTAGCGATGAGCAGGTACTGGAAAAAGTTGCACGCCAGGCACCGCACTGGCTTTCCAGCGTCAGTTCCGCTTCGCCAATGTGGGTAGCCAATGCGGCAACGATCGCGCCATCCGCCGATACGCTGGATGGCAAAGTGCATCTCACTGTTGCTAACCTGAACAATAAATTTCACCGTTCGCTGGAAGCCCCCGTCACCGAATCGCTGTTAAAAGCGATTTTTAACGACGAAGAGAAATTTAGCGTCCATTCGGCGTTGCCGCAGGTGGCTTTGCTCGGTGACGAAGGAGCCGCGAATCATAATCGTCTCGGCGGTCATTACGGTGAACCGGGAATGCAGATTTTTGTTTACGGGCGAGAGGAGGGCAATGATACCCGACCGTCCCGCTATCCGGCGCGGCAGACTCGCGAAGCCAGCGAGGCGGTGGCAAGGCTGAATCAGGTGAATCCACAGCAGGTGATTTTCGCCCAGCAAAACCCCGACGTTATCGACCAGGGCGTTTTTCATAATGATGTGATTGCCGTGAGTAACCGCCAGGTGCTGTTTTGCCATCAACAGGCGTTCGCTCGCCAGTCACAGTTACTGGCAAATCTGCGTGCACGGGTCAGTGGTTTTATGGCAATAGAGGTGCCCACGGCGCAGGTTTCCGTGTCAGATGCGGTGTCTGCTTATCTGTTTAACAGCCAACTGCTGAGCCGCGATGATGGTTCCATGATGTTGGTGCTGCCTCAGGAATGTCGGGAACATGCTGGAGTATGGCGTTATCTCAATGAATTGCTTGCTGCTGACAACCCAATAAGCTCACTAAAAGTTTTTGATTTACGTGAAAGCATGGCGAATGGCGGTGGCCCGGCGTGCCTGCGGTTGCGCGTGGTGTTGACAGAAGAAGAACGCCGGGCGGTGAATCCGGCGGTGATGATGAACGATACGCTGTTTAATGCGCTCAATGACTGGGTGGATCGTTACTACCGCGATCGTCTTACTGCGGCGGATCTTGCCGATCCACAATTGCTGCGCGAAGGAAGGGAAGCGCTGGATACACTGACTCAATTATTGGATCTTGGTTCGGTTTATCCATTCCAGCGCGAGGGAGGGGGCAATGGATAATTTTCTTGCTCTAACCTTAACGGGTAAAAAACCGGTTATAACCGAGCGAGAAATCAACGGCGTTCGCTGGCGCTGGCTGGGCGATGGTGTGCTGGAACTGACGCCATTAACGCCACCGCAAGGCGCGCTGGTGATTTCAGCGGGGATCCACGGTAATGAGACGGCACCTGTGGAAATGCTGGACGCGTTGCTTGGCGCGATATCTCACGGTGAGATCCCGTTACGTTGGCGGTTACTGGTGATCCTCGGGAATCCTCCTGCGCTGAAGCAAGGGAAACGTTATTGCCATAGCGATATGAATCGAATGTTTGGCGGTCGTTGGCAACTGTTTGCTGAAAGCGGGGAAACCTGTCGGGCGCGCGAACTGGAACAGTGCCTGGAAGATTTTTATGACCAGGGCAAAGAATCTGTGCGCTGGCACCTTGATCTACATACCGCAATTCGTGGCTCCTTGCATCCGCAGTTCGGTGTATTACCGCAACGCGACATTCCCTGGGACGAGAAATTTCTGACGTGGCTGGGTGCGGCGGGGCTGGAGGCGCTGGTGTTCCATCAGGAGCCTGGTGGTACGTTTACCCATTTCAGCGCCAGACATTTTGGCGCGCTGGCCTGTACGCTGGAACTTGGCAAAGCGTTGCCCTTTGGGCAAAACGATCTTCGCCAGTTTGCAGTAACTGCCAGCGCAATTGCTGCGCTGCTATCTGGTGAGAGTGTCGGTATCGTGAGAACACCGCCGCTCCGTTATCGGGTGGTTTCGCAAATTACTCGCCACTCGCCGTCCTTCGAAATGCATATGGCAAATGACACGCTGAATTTTATGCCGTTTGAGAAAGGAACATTGCTGGCGCAGGACGGGGAGGAACGTTTTACCGTAACCCATGATGTAGAGTATGTGTTATTCCCTAATCCGTTGGTAGCGTTGGGATTACGTGCGGGATTAATGCTCGAAAAAATAAGCTAATACTTACCCGCAGAAATCATTCTGCGGGTATTAAGTTGCTTTCTTATAAATTAATACAGATTAATCCTGGTTATTTGCTTTATTTATCACCAGTCATCCGGTATAGTTCTTCATAATCTCTGCAAAATCATCGTGTTGTAATATTCTTTCATCACTCTCCATCAAATTTTCTTTTTTTCTCCATAATTGGCGCAAAAGTGTTTTTTACACTTTCATTGTTTTACCGTTGCTCTGATTAATTGACGCTAAAGTCAGTAAAGTTAATCTCGTCAACACGGCACGCTACTTAAGAAAGCCGTAATAAATAACTGAAAGGAAGGATATAGAATATGCGTAAATTAACTGCACTGTTTGTTGCCTCTACCCTAGCTCTTGGCGCGGCTAACCTGGCCCATGCCGCAGACACCACTACCGCAGCACCGGCTGACGCGAAGCCGATGATGCACCATAAAGGCAAGTTCGGTCCGCATGAGGACATGATGTTCAAAGACCTGAACCTGACCGACGCGCAGAAACAGCAGATCCGCGAAATCATGAAAGGCCAGCGTGACCAGATGAAACGTCCGCCGCTGGAAGAACGCCGCGCAATGCATGACATCATTGCCAGCGATACCTTCGATAAAGCAAAAGCTGAAGCGCAGATCGCAAAAATGGAAGAACAGCGCAAAGCTAACATGCTGGCGCACATGGAAACCCAGAACAAGATTTACAACATCCTGACGCCGGAACAGAAAAAGCAATTTAATGCTAATTTTGAGAAGCGTCTGACAGAACGTCCAGCGGCAAAAGGTAAAATGCCTGCAACTGCTGAATAATCTTTCAGCCAAAAAACGTAAGACCGCCGGTCTTGTCCACTACCTTGCAGTAATGCGGTGGACAGGATCGGCGGTTTTCTTTTCTCTTCTCAAACAGATGCAAAAAAAGCCTGATCGCCACTAACGTAAATCACCCGAGTTGCCGATAACCATCCACGGTTACCTGAACGATAACAATGAAAAGAACGGGCCGGGAGCGAGTATGGAATACTTTGATATGCGTAAAATGTCGGTGAATCTGTGGCGAAACGCTGCCGGTGAAACGCGCGAAATTTGCACTTTCCCACCGGCAAAACGTGATTTTTACTGGCGTGCCAGCATTACATCCATCGCGGCGAATGGGGAGTTTTCTTTGTTTCCCGGTATGGAAAGGATAGTGACGTTGCTGGAAGGCGGCGAGATGTTCCTTGAAAGCGCAGACCGCTTTAACCATACCTTAAAACCGTTACAACCTTTTTCCTTTGCAGCGGACCTGGTGGTAAAAGCGAAACTGACGGCAGGGCAGATGTCGATGGATTTCAACATCATGACACGACTGGATGTCTGTAAGGCGAAAGTCAGAATTGCCGAACGTACGTTTACTACCTTTGGCTCACGCGGCGGGGTAGTGTTTGTCATTAACGGGGCGTGGCAATTGGGCGATAAACTGCTCACTACCGACCAGGGCGCGTGCTGGTTCGATGGCAGGCACACCCTGCGGCTTTTACAACCGCAAGGTAAACTGTTGTTCAGTGAAATCAACTGGCTTGCTGGTTATTCACCGGATCAAGTTCAGTAATTTCATAGTTACCGGAAAGCAGCGGCTTACAAAGAATTTTATAACCGTCGTGATCAAACCCGGCGGGTGCCCGAATTAACGTTGTCGCTTCTTCCAGCGAATTAACCGCCCCCAGCCACAGCCAGTTTTGAATAATATGATATTGAGTCATTTCCGGGTGCTGTTCTTTCAGCGCCACCGCACCATTCCACGGCCAACAAACGACTCGCAAACGTTCCAGAGACTGGCGCAAACGTAGCGCATGTTCCTCATGGCTCTCTTTACCGCAACACGCCCCAGCGCAACGTTTTAATGCAGAACGAAAACAAGCACGCCCGCGGCTTAACGGTTCCAGTCCCAGCAGGCCATAACAAAGTTTTTGTTCATCAGCGATGCTCTGCAATGCTTGCAAAGCTGCGCGCCTATTGGCAAACAGGCCAAACAGGTTGGGGGCTCGTGAAAAATCCACCTCTTTGGCATACACCACATCGACGCGCTTTTCATTTAATTGCAGGGCACAGAGCTGGCGATTGCGGCGCAACCGTTTATTAAACAGCGGCTGTTGTTCTTTGATTAATCGCGCTTCAAGGAGCAGAGCGCCGATTTCGCCTGCGGTGCAGATCCAGCTAATTCGCCGGGATTGCCGTAGCATGGCGGCTTCATCCGGGGTGCGTAAATGAGAAAGCACCCGACTGCGGATATTAACGCTTTTGCCGATATAGAGCGGCATGGTGTCACTTTCGCCATGAAACAGATACACCCCTGGTCGGGTGGGTAAGTCATTAAGGAATGAACGTAAATGTTCGGGATATTCATAAATTGCCGCAGCTTCAAATTCGAGCCGCGGAGAAGTTAAACGCCGTACCACTGTTGACTCCGAATGCTGGTTATCTATCCAGTATAACAGCCGGGAAGCGATTAAAAAAGAGGCGGGTTGATGACAAAGGTTACACCGTCTGACGTGCTACGCCTGTCAGGCCTATTCGACTCCTGCAATGTATTGAATTTGCATAGTTTTGTAGGTCGAATAAGGCGTTCACGCCGCATCCGGCGTGAACAAAGTACTCTTTTTCGCACAAACCAATATGTGCAAATTATTACTTCTTCCAGAAATCATCGAAAACGGTAATTGGCGGACGGCGTTTATGTTCGGTTTTCAGATACCAGTTCTCTATTGTTCTGGCGACCTGTTCAGGTACGTTTTTCCCTTCCAGATAGTCGTCGATATTGTCATAGGTCACGCCGAGTGCCACTTCATCTGGCAGTGAAGGGCGATCATCTTCAAGATCGGCCGTTGGCGCTTTCTTATAAAGGTGTTCCGGGCAACCTAATGCCGCCAGTAACTGTTTACCCTGACGTTTGTTGAGACGATACAGCGGATTAATGTCCGTACCGCCGTCACCATATTTAGTGAAGAATCCGGTAATAGCTTCTGCTGCATGATCGGTGCCCACCACGACACCGCTGGTCATACCCGCAATGCTATATTGTGCTTTCATCCGCTCACGCGCTTTTTCATTGCCACGGACAAAATCGCTCAGTTCAATGCCTGCTTCCCGCAATGCCTGCTCGCTGGCGAGTACCGCGCCCTTGATATTAACGGTTAATACGCGATCCGGTTGAATAAAGGCGATGGCATCCTGGCAGTCTTGTTCGTCGGCCTGAACACCATAGGGCAGGCGTACGGCAATAAATTGCAGTGATTCGTTGCCGGTTTCCTGGCGCAGCTCATTAATCGCCATCTGGCACAGCTTACCGGCAAGCGTGGAGTCCTGACCGCCGCTGATCCCGAGCACCAGTGATTTAATGAACGGATAAGTTTGCAGGTAGCTTTTCAGAAAATCGATACTACGACGAATTTCCTCTTCAGCATTAATCTGCGGTTTTGCGCCCAGCGCCTTTATTATTTGTTGTTGCAATGTCATTGAACCCCTCCAGACAGAAAAGACAAAACTTCCTTAAAGCTAACCCGTTGCTACTGAAACGACAAGCGACAGCGGGCTGAATGGTGGTTAAAACGTCATACAGGAATCCTCTGAAAGAGGAGCCGTTTCGTTCACGGGCTTGAAAAAGCGCCCAATGTATTCCAGGCTTATCTAACACGCTGATAAACAAGAGGACGGAATATGAACAAGAATATGGCAGGAATTCTGAGTGCAGCGGCGGTATTAACCATGCTGGCGGGTTGTACGGCTTATGATCGTACCAAAGACCAGTTTGTACAGCCTGTGGTGAAAGACGTCAAAAAAGGCATGAGCCGGGCGCAGGTTGCACAAATTGCGGGTAAACCTTCGTCTGAAGTGAGCATGATCCATGCTCGTGGTACTTGCCAGACCTACATCCTGGGTCAACGTGATGGTAAAGCAGAAACCTACTTTGTCGCGTTAGATGATACCGGACATGTCATCAACTCCGGTTATCAGACCTGTGCTGAATACGACACTGATCCACAGGCTACGAAGTAATCACTTCGCCTGAAAGCTTGAGTAACAACGGAAACCGGCCATTGCGCCGGTTTTTTTTGGCCTGTGTTCTTAATTATCTTCGCGAATTATTTGCCCGAAATGTGAAGAGGGTCATAACCACAGGTCAAGGAGAGACAATTTATAAGGTCAAAGAAATACTATTGCTCAGGCCTATACCGTATACTCCTTTCAGCCACAAAAAAAGTCATGTTGGTTTCGCAAGTTACCCAGAGCATGGAAGCAGGTTAAGGCTTGCGGAGTGTCTGGCTGACAGATAATCGTCGATGAGGGCAGTTTTATGGAAAAGAAACACATTTATCTGTTTTGTTCTGCGGGCATGTCTACCTCTTTACTGGTATCAAAAATGCGCGCACAGGCAGAAAAATATGAAGTTCCGGTCATTATTGAAGCATTTCCGGAAACACTGGCTGGTGAAAAAGGTCAGAATGCCGATGTCGTGTTATTAGGGCCGCAGATTGCTTATATGTTGCCCGAAATCCAGCGTTTGTTACCCAACAAACCGGTTGAAGTAATTGACTCGCTGCTTTATGGCAAAGTCGATGGTTTAGGCGTGCTTAAGGCTGCGGTTGCAGCGATTAAAAAAGCCGCAGCAAATTAATTTATTTTAAATTTTCCCGTCAAAGAGTTATTTCATAAATCAATACCGCAATATTTAAATTGCGGTTTTTAAGGGTATTTTTCTATGAGTAATGTTATTGCATCGCTTGAAAAGGTACTCCTCCCTTTTGCAGTTAAAATAGGAAAGCAGCCACACGTTAATGCAATCAAAAATGGCTTTATTCGCTTAATGCCGTTAACCCTTGCGGGGGCCATGTTTGTATTAATTAACAACGTTTTTCTAAGCTTTGGGGAGGGGTCGTTTTTTTATTCCTTAGGTATTCGCCTGGATGCCTCAACCATTGAAACACTTAATGGTCTGAAAGGTATTGGCGGCAACGTATATAACGGAACATTAGGGATAATGTCTTTAATGGCCCCGTTCTTTATTGGCATGGCGCTGGCAGAAGAGCGTAAAGTCGATGCGCTGGCGGCCGGGTTGTTATCCGTTGCAGCATTTATGACCGTCACCCCATATAGTGTCGGTGAGGCCTATGCGGTTGGCGCAAACTGGTTAGGTGGGGCGAATATCATCTCCGGGATTATTATTGGCCTGGTGGTGGCAGAAATGTTTACCTTTATTGTTCATCGTAACTGGGTCATTAAGTTACCTGATAGCGTTCCGACATCGGTTTCGCGCTCTTTCTCAGCATTAATTCCCGGTTTTATTATTCTTTCCGTGATGGGGATTATTGCCTGGGCGTTGAATACCTGGGGCACCAACTTCCATCAGATCATTATGGATACCATCTCAACCCCACTGGCATCGTTGGGTAGCGTGGTAGGCTGGGCCTATGTGATCTTTGTTCCACTGCTCTGGTTCTTCGGTATTCATGGCGCGCTGGCGCTGACCGCACTGGACAACGGCATTATGACGCCGTGGGCGCTGGAAAATATCGCGACCTATCAGCAATATGGTTCCGTCGAAGCGGCGCTGGCAGCCGGTAAGACCTTCCATATCTGGGCCAAGCCGATGCTGGACTCCTTTATTTTCCTTGGTGGCAGTGGTGCGACTTTAGGCCTGATCCTGGCTATCTTTATCGCTTCTCGCCGTGCTGATTATCGTCAGGTGGCAAAACTGGCGCTGCCGTCCGGCATCTTCCAGATTAACGAACCGATTCTGTTTGGTCTGCCAATTATCATGAACCCGGTGATGTTTATCCCGTTTGTACTGGTACAACCGATTCTGGCGGCAATCACCCTGGCAGCGTACTACATGGGCATTATTCCACCGGTGACCAATATTGCACCGTGGACCATGCCCACCGGTCTGGGAGCCTTCTTTAACACCAACGGTAGCGTCGCCGCATTGCTGGTCGCACTCTTCAACCTTGGTATCGCAACGTTAATTTATCTGCCCTTTGTTGTGGTCGCTAACAAAGCACAAAACGCGATTGATAAAGAAGAGAGCGAAGAAGATATCGCTAACGCCCTGAAATTTTAATCGATGCCGGTACGGGTAATCGTGCCGGTAAGAATAGAGAGGAACGATGTATGATGGATCTCGATAATATTCCCGATACGCAAACGGAAGCTGAAGAGCTGGAAGAAGTGGTGATGGGGCTTATCATCAACTCCGGACAAGCGCGTAGCCTGGCGTATGCGGCACTGAAACAGGCGAAGCAGGGCGATTTTGCCGCAGCAAAAGCGATGATGGATCAGTCACGGATGGCATTGAATGAAGCGCATCTGGTACAGACGAAACTGATTGAAGGCGATGCTGGCGAAGGTAAGATGAAAGTGAGTCTGGTGCTAGTCCACGCTCAGGATCATTTAATGACGTCCATGCTTGCGCGTGAACTGATTACTGAATTAATTGAGCTTCATGAAAAACTGAAGGCATAAGGAGTCGATGATGCAGCCAGTGATTAACGCGCCGGAAATTGCCACTGCCCGAGAACAGCAGTTGTTTAATGGCAAAAACTTCCATGTGTTTATCTACAATAAAACTGAGAGTATCAGCGGACTGCATCAGCACGACTATTATGAATTTACTCTGGTATTAACCGGGCGTTATTTCCAGGAGATTAACGGTAAGCGCGTGTTACTGGAACGGGGCGATTTTGTTTTTATTCCGTTAGGTTCGCACCATCAAAGTTTTTATGAATTTGGTGCCACGCGTATATTGAACGTTGGGATCAGTAAACGCTTTTTTGAGCAGCATTACCTGCCGTTGTTGCCTTATTGCTTTGTAGCTTCGCAGGTATACCGGACCAATAACGCTTTTCTCACCTATGTGGAAACAGTGATTTCTTCATTGAATTTCCGCGAAACAGGGCTTGAAGAGTTTGTTGAGATGGTTACTTTTTATGTCATTAACCGTTTACGTCATTACCGCGAAGAACAGGTGATTGATGATATACCGCAGTGGCTGAAAAGTACGGTAGAAAAGATGCATGATAAAGAGCAGTTTAGTGAATCGGCGCTGGAGAATATGGTGACGTTGTCAGCCAAATCACAGGAATATTTGACGCGAGCGACTCAACGATACTATGGTAAAACGCCAATGCAGATTATTAATGAAATCCGTATTAATTTTGCCAAAAAACAACTGGAAATGACCAACTATTCAGTGACGGATATTGCGTTTGAGGCCGGTTATAGTAGCCCGAGCTTGTTTATTAAAACGTTTAAGAAATTAACATCCTTTACGCCTAAGAGCTATCGTAAGAAATTGACTGAATTTAATCAGTAAGTCGTTATACCTGACAATTCACATATCTGTCCTGTTGCTGGATTATTTATGTCCGGGGGGCAGATATGCCAGATATCAGTATTCTGTACTGAAGGGAGAAATTATGAGCCAGAAATTAAAAGTCGTCACTATTGGTGGCGGGAGCAGCTATACCCCGGAGTTACTGGAAGGATTTATTAAGCGTTATCACGAATTGCCGGTCAGCGAATTATGGCTGGTGGATGTCGAAGGTGGTAAAGCGAAACTGGATATTATTTTTGATCTCTGCCAACGGATGATTGATAACGCTGGCGTCCCGATGAAGCTTTATAAAACGCTGGATCGCCGCGAAGCATTGAAAGATGCTGATTTCGTTACTACCCAACTGCGCGTTGGCCAATTACCGGCGCGGGAACTGGATGAACGTATTCCATTAAGTCATGGTTATCTTGGTCAGGAAACTAACGGCGCGGGCGGTCTGTTTAAAGGTCTGCGTACCATTCCGGTGATTTTTGACATCGTAAAAGATGTCGAAGAACTATGTCCGAATGCATGGGTGATTAACTTCACTAACCCGGCGGGAATGGTCACTGAAGCCGTTTATCGTCATACCGGATTTAAACGCTTTATCGGCGTGTGTAATATTCCGATCGGCATGAAGATGTTTATTCGCGATGTTCTGATGCTGAAAGACAGCGATGATTTATCTATCGATCTGTTCGGCCTCAACCATATGGTGTTCATTAAGGATGTGCTGGTAAATGGCAAATCACGCTTTGCCGAATTGCTTGATGGTGTGGCATCCGGGCAGTTAAAAGCATCTGGCGTTAAAAATATTTTCGATCTGCCATTTAGCGAAGGCTTAATTCGTTCTATGAATCTGTTGCCGTGTTCTTATTTGCTTTATTACTTCAAGCAAAAAGAGATGCTGGCTATTGAAATGGGCGAATACTACAAAGGCGGCGCACGAGCGCAGGTAGTACAGAAAGTCGAGAAACAACTTTTTGAGCTATATAAAAACCCGGAGTTGAACGTTAAGCCGAAAGAACTGGAACAGCGCGGTGGGGCTTATTATTCTGATGCTGCGTGCGAAGTGATCAACGCTATCTATAACGACAAGCAAGCAGAACATTACGTTAATATCCCGCATCATGGGCATATTGATAATATTCCGGCAGACTGGGCGGTAGAAATGACCTGTACGCTGGGGCGCGATGGCGCGACGCCACATCCGCGCATTACGCATTTCGATGATAAAGTGATGGGGCTGATTCACACCATCAAAGGCTTCGAGATTGCTGCCAGCAACGCCGCACTTAGTGGAGAATTTAACGATGTCTTACTGGCGCTAAACCTTAGTCCGTTGGTGCATTCCGATCGCGATGCTGAGCTGCTGGCACGCGAGATGATTCTGGCGCACGAGAAATGGCTGCCAAATTTTGCCGACTGCATCGCAGAGCTTAAAAAAGCACATTAACCGAGGCTGATTATGGAACGCTTACTGATTGTTAATGCCGATGATTTTGGCTTAAGCAAAGGTCAGAACTACGGCATTATCGAGGCCTGTCGCAATGGGATTGTCACGTCGACGACGGCGCTGGTGAATGGGCAGGCTATTGACCATGCGGTGCAGTTGAGCCGTGATGAACCGAGTCTGGCCATAGGGATGCACTTTGTCCTTACTATGGGCAAGCCTCTGACAGCTATGCCGGGGTTAACCCGCGATGGTGTGCTGGGAAAATGGATCTGGCAGTTGGCAGAAGAAGATGCTTTACCGCTGGAAGAAATTACTCAGGAGCTCGCCAGTCAGTATTTGCGTTTCATTGAGCTATTTGGACGCAAACCTACGCATCTTGATAGCCATCATCATGTGCATATGTTCCCGCAGATTTTCCCGATTGTGGCAAAGTTTGTGGCTGAAGAGGGGATTGCGTTGCGCATCGACCGTCAACCGCTATCTAACGATGGTGATTTACCGGCTAATCTGCGCAGTTCGCAGGGATTCAGTAGCGCGTTTTATGGTGAAGAGATTAGCGAGGCATTGTTCCTGCAAGTGCTTGATGATTCCAGCCATCGTGGGGAACGCTCGTTGGAAGTTATGTGCCATCCGGCGTTTGTCGATAATACGATTCGCCAGAGTGCTTATTGCTTCCCTCGGTTAACGGAACTGCATGTGCTGACTTCAGCGTCGTTGAAATATGCGATTGCTGAGCGTGGTTATCGGTTGGGTAGTTATCATGATGTGTAAGTAAGGTGGTAAGGTCACTCCCCAGGGGGCGTGACCTTATCCATATTTACGCCGGGATTTTGTCAATCTTAGGAATGCGTGACCACACGCGGTGTGCTGTCATCAGCGTTAACAGTTCATCCATAAAACTACCAGAGGCGCAGTCAGCTTCCGCAATCCCTTCTTCACCCTGGTCAGCGACCTTGATTGTTGCTTTAAACTTGCGCGCGTCTCCTGCCAGCGCAATCGGTTTAAGGTGTTTGTAGGCTTCCATCAGATAGTAGTTGGCATCGCCGTTGTTAGCGATATCCGCAATATTGCCGCAAGGGACAATGACTGCATCGACCGTCAGCGAAGGCGCACCGGCAAAGGTAGCAGCTATAGACAACACCGTACCGTCATCCGCACTCACTTCCCCCATTCGGGAGTAGAGCAGTTTGGCATGAACGCCTTTGGCCTTCAGTGCCTTGAGAATGGCCAGAAGGTCTGCCGATCTCACTTCATCATTAAGCAAAATTGCTACCACGCGACCTTTCACATCACCGTCAGGAATGGCGTACAGACTTAAGGATGGATCCTTTTTCAGACCGTTGACGTCCGGAGGTGGGGTGATATTCAGCTGGTCATCAGTCAGTTCGATACCGAGATTTTTCGCCACCGCCTGGGCCAGAGTGAGATCAATATGCGCCAGCTGGTCAACAACGCGCTCACGAATATACGGACGAACTACTTTGCTTAACTCAAAACTGAAACCATCGACAATATGGCGCTGTTCGAATGGCGTCTGACTTAGCCAGAACAGACGCGGATGGGAATAATATTCGCCAAACGATGGACTGCGCTCGCGAACTTTATTGCCTTCCACGCGTTCCTGGTATGATTCAAAACCGCCGCGTTTCGGCCCCGGCGGTGTTTCGCGCGGCCAGTTATCGTTGATCGAGTTCGGTTCGTAATTCGCCGGGTTAGTGTCGATCCCCATACGATGCATGCCGTCACGCTGGAAATTATGGTAAGAGCAGGTCGGGCGGTTAATCGGAATTTCATGGAAATTCGGCCCACCAAGACGACTGATTTGTGTATCGGTATAAGAGAACAAACGCCCCTGCAATAACGGGTCGTTGGTGAAATCCAGACCGGGGACAATATGCCCTGGATGGAAAGCCACCTGTTCGTTTTCAGCAAAGAAGTTATCCGGATTACGATTGAGCACCATTTTGCCGACACGCTGAACGGGCACCAATTCTTCCGGGATAAGTTTGGTTGGATCGAGAAGATCGAAGTCGAACTTGAATTCGTCTTCTTCAGGAATCAACTGGAAGCCCAGTTCGTATTCAGGAAAATCGCCTGCTTCAATCGCTTCCCACAACTCGCGGCGGTGGAAGTCCGGGTCACGTCCGGTTAATTTTTGTGCTTCATCCCAAACGAGTGAGGCTTTACCTGCCAGTGGTTTCCAGTGGAAACGTACGAACGTTGCCTTCCCTTCGGCATTAATCAGGCGGAAGGTATGAATACCGAAGCCTTCCATAGTGCGGTAACTGCGCGGGATACCGCGATCCGACATTGCCCACATCACGTTGTGCAGAGTTTCAGGTTGCAGAGAAACATAATCCCAGAAAGTATCGTGGGCGCTTTGCCCTTGTGGAATTGCCCAGTGCGGTTCTGGTTTTACCGCATGAACAAAATCGGGGAATTTATGTGCATCCTGGATAAAGAAGATTGGCGTGTTATTGCCAACGAGGTCAAAAATACCCTCTTCAGTATAGAACTTGGTGGCAAAGCCACGGATATCACGTACGGTATCGGCAGAGCCAGCGCCGCCCTGAACGGTAGAGAACCTAACAAATACTGGGGTGATTTTGTTCGTATCTGAGAGGAAATCCGCTTTGGTGATATCGCTTAAGCTTTTATATGGCTGGAAATAACCGTGAGCTGCTGATCCGCGTGCATGAACAATACGTTCCGGGATGCGCTCATGGTCAAAGTGAGTGATTTTCTCGCGCAGAATAAAATCTTCCAGCAGAGTTGGACCACGGCTACCGGCACGCAGTGAGTTTTGATCGTCGGCGATGCGCACGCCCTGATTAGTGGTCAGCGCATAATTTTCACTGCCTTTGCGTACGTCTTCCAGAGAATTAAGTTTTTCGTTACGCGTATCAGGGGCTTTCAGGCTCCCTGGGGCGGTAGGTTGTGCACCAGGCGGTGTTGGTTCAGCCGCTGGACGATGAGATCCGTCTTCAGGTGCCAGTGAGTCCATCCCCGGTTTCGCTTCGCTGGAATCGTGTAGTGGTGACTGGTGCTGATGTGGGTTCTTTTCGTTATGTTGCGACATTGAACTCGTCTCCTTAAATTATTACTGAAAGGGCCGCTGTTTTGGTCAAAAAACCCTCTAACTATAGACCACCAGCCAGATCCCGCTTCGGAAACTATTCTGGAAACGGTGTTATGAAATACACGCAAAGCGGGACGTACAGGGGCTAAATCGGCTAAACTACAGTTTTTCTGATTTTTAATATGCGTTTAGTGAAGCCAGTAATGAAGAAACCGCTCCGTCAGCAAAACCGCCAGATTATTAGCTATGTCCCACGCACGGAACCCGCGCCGCCAGAACATGCGATAAAGATGGATTCGTTTCGAGATGTCTGGATGCTGCGTGGCAAATATGTTGCGTTTGTACTGATGGGGGAGTCATTTCTGCGCTCACCGGCGTTTACTGTGCCTGAATCCGCCCAGCGTTGGGCAAATCAGATTCGTCAGGAAAATGAGGTCGAAGAATAAAAAAACACCTGTCGGGATGACAGGCGTTTAACGTAACAAATCAGGATTAACGGTGTGCCAGTTCGGCGTCGTCTTCGCTATCCAGAATGGCTTTATCGGTTTGCTTCAGCCACTGGCTGGTCAGCGTGCCAGCGGTCATCGAGCCACTAACGTTTAGCGCCGTACGACCCATGTCGATAAGCGGTTCAACGGAGATTAACAATGCCACCAGCGTTACCGGCAGGCCCATCGCAGGCAGCACAATCAGTGCGGCGAAAGTTGCACCACCACCGACACCGGCAACGCCTGCGGAACTAACGGTGACAATACCGACCAGCGTCGCAATCCACATCGGGTCCAGTGGGTTAATGCCCACCGTAGGCGCAACCATCACCGCCAGCATTGCCGGATACAAACCGGCACAACCGTTCTGACCAATGGTCGCACCGAAAGAGGCGGCGAAACTGGTGATGGATTCAGGAACACCCAGACGACGCGTTTGTGCTTCCACATTCAGTGGGATAGACGCAGCACTGGAACGGCTGGTAAAGGCAAACGTCAGTACTGGCCATACCTTACGGAAGTACTTCAGCGGGCTCACGCCATTAATGCCCAGCAGAAGGCCATGCACTGCAAACATAATCAGCAGACCGAGGTAGGACGCAACAACGAAACTTCCCAGTTTGATGATGTCTTGCAGGTTAGAACCTGCAACCACTTTGGTCATCAGCGCCAGAACACCGTAAGGGGTCAACTGCATGACCAGGCGAACCAGTTTCATCACCCAGCTTTGCAGGGTATCGATAGCGGTTAAGACGCGTTCACCTTTCGGCGCATCATCCTTCAGCAGTTTCAGCGCAGCTACGCCGAGGAATGCGGCAAAAATTACCACGCTGATAATTGACGTCGGATTGGCTCCGGTCAGATCGGCAAACGGGTTTTTCGGGATAAAGGACAAGACCAGCTGCGGAACGCTCAGGTCAGAGACTTTACCAACATAGTTACTTTCGATGGCGTTCAGACGTGCAGTTTCTGCACCACCCTGAACCAGACCTTCAGCCGTCAAACCAAACAGGTTGGTGACCAGCACACCGACCAGCGCTGCAATCAGCGTGGTAAACAAAAGCGTACCGATGGTCAGAAAACTGATTTTGCCTAACTGAGATGCGTTATGCAGACGGGCAACCGCGCTCAGAATAGAGGCGAAGACTAGCGGCATAACGATCATTTGCAGCAGTTGAACATAGCCGTTACCAACAATGTTAAACCACTGTACAGAATCTTTAAGTACCTGGCTGTCAGAACCATAAATGGTATGCAGGGCAAGGCCAAAAACCACACCCATCACAAGACCCACCAGCACTTTTTTCGCCAGACTCCACTGTTTGTGGCGGGTTTGAGCCAGCGCAAACAGCAGTACAACGAACACCACGATGTTCGCAATTAATGGAAAGTTCATCCCCGTTCTCCTGATCTTATTATTTCTATCACTGCGTAACAGTCATAGTGTTGGCGCAAGATTAACAGAACTGTGAGCTGGCTCTTATATTCAAATGGAATTGCTTATTCCAGAAAGGCGATTTTTGCCTTTTTAGTATTCAACCTGATGCTTAATAAGCCGATGAAACTGGATCTGTAAGGTATTGATCATTTGCGATGACCAACGAACAGCGCTGTTTTCGGGTAATGAATGGGGCATCCATACCGACCAGACAAATAATGCCATGCAGATAAAACGTTCCAGTTGGTTGCCCTTTTGGGGAACCAGGATAGGCAAGCGGAAACGCCAGCGGCATGGCCAGAGCAGGGGAACACCGGCGGGTGTCAGCATATCGGCAAGTATGTGGCTCAAATAACCCAGCACCATACCCTGCAACGCATCAGCCGGAATGAACCAGCTTTCAGGAACTTTAAGGTAAAAGGTTGCCAGCAGCGCAAATACCGCCAGTAGACTGTGGGTAAAACCACGATGCCCAAAAGCGCGGGCGATCGGTTTTGATATCCACTTTAATCGCTGCCCAAGAAACGACTTTGGGTGATCGATGTCCGGTAACAAACACGTCAGGATTGCGGAAGGGACAATATGCCACCAGTCACCCTGTGCCAGCACGGGCGTCAGCTCGGCATTTTTGGCAAATACCGCACAAGCAATAGAAAAGAGAAGGTGACCTTCCGCCGTCATGATAAAACTCACTAAACTGTCGATACGTACAGTATAGGGTTTTTATACAGTGCACGGAAGTGGTGACGGTGTAACTCTTTCTCTTAAATTGGCGATTAATCCGTCAGTTGAATGCAAATTCAGATAAAGAACCAGGGGCAGTGTGATCACTGCCCCCTGGTCATTAACCGAGAAGGTCTTTTGCGGTGAGTTCTGTCAGCGATGAGAGTTTGACGTTTGCTAATACAAAACGTGGATCATTTTGCGCTTCTGGCGCAGGAACGACGATGGAACGCATGCGGGCTGCTTTAGAGGCGATCATGCCATTTACCGAATCTTCCAGTGCCACGCAGGTCAGAGGGTCAACCCCCAGTTTTGCTGCGCAGTCGAGATATACTTGCGGATGCGGCTTGCTGTAAGGCAATTTTTCAGCCGAGGCGAGGGCATCGAAACTGTCGCGTAAATCAAACATGGTCAATACTTTTTCCAGCATATGCAGCGGTGACGCGGAGGCCAGCCCCACCAATAAACCTTGTTCTTTGCATAACGCAACGGCTTCACGCACACCTGGCAATAATGGACGTGTCTCTTCAATCAGTGAAATGGCACGGGCAATAACTTGTTCTACTACTTCCTGACGGCTTGGCCCATTCCATGGTTGCCGGGCGTACCAAAGATCGACCACCATATCGATGCGTAAACCTAAGGTGTCCGGCAGCTCGTTACGACGGGAGATATCCACCCCCAGGCTTGCCATCACATCCAGTTCGGCTCGATCCCATAAAGGTTCTGAGTCGATAAGTAATCCATCCATATCAAAAATTGCAGCAAGAATCTGACGCGGGGTTGACATTACAACCTCTCCTTTAGAGCATTATATGTAAGGTATTAAGCCGTGCTTATGATTAAGCGCCTATCATATCGCCTTTAAAGAATGGGCGAAAACAGATATCTACAGGTAAACTAAGTGAAACGACGCGTCTTAATCAAGGAGAACTCATGACGTATCAACAAGCTGGACGCATTGCTGTTTTGAAAAGGATTTTGGGTTGGGTGATTTTTATACCTGCATTGATCTCTACATTGATTTCTTTGCTGAAATTTATGAATACCCGGCAGGAAAACCAGGAAGGCATTAATGCGGTCATGCTCGACTTTACTCATGTCATGATCGATATGATGCAGGCGAATACGCCTTTTTTGAATCTGTTCTGGTACAACTCTCCGACGCCCAATTTTAATGGTGGCGTGAACGTTATGTTCTGGGTGATTTTCATCCTGATTTTTGTCGGACTGGCGTTGCAGGATTCCGGAGCCCGGATGAGTCGCCAGGCGCGCTTCTTGCGGGAAGGTGTTGAAGATCAACTCATTCTGGAAAAAGCCAAAGGGGAAGAGGGGCTAACGCGTGAACAAATTGAGTCACGTATTGTTGTTCCGCACCATACTATTTTCCTGCAGTTTTTCTCGCTGTATATCCTGCCGGTTATTTGTATTGCTGCAGGTTATGTGTTCTTTTCTCTGCTTGGGTTTATTTAATCAAAAGGCCGCACGGAGCGGCCATTATCCTCAACCCATATCATGCTGCTAATAATCTATCCAGTGACTGCTGAGCAATAACCAAATGCTGACCGCCAAATAACCTTGCACGATTTAACAGCGTGTAGAGTTGGTAAACCGGTTGACGTTCAAGGAAATCGGCAGGTAGCGGGGATACTGACTGATAGCCGTCATAGATTTGTGGCGGCTGTTCAGTATGCAGCGGTAACATCGCCAGGTCGCACTCTCGGTCACCCCAGTAACAGGCCGGGTCGAAAATGTACGGGCCATCCGGACCCAGCGCACAGTTGCCGGACCATAAATCGCCGTGCAACAGAGAAGGCTGCGGTTGATGCGAGGCGAGACGCTGCTGAATATGCTCGACGATGGCATCGATATTGCCGAAAGCGATCCCTTTTTCTGCCGCCAGTTCCAGCTGCCAGCCAATCCGTTGTTCAGCAAAAAAAGTTGACCAGCGACGTTGCCAGGTGTTGGGCTGTGGAGTTGTGGAGAGCGCGTTATCGAAATCGAGGCCAAATTGTGGTTGGTCGCTCCATTGATGTAAACGCGCAATTTGCTGACCAAGAATAAATGCACTATGCGCATCCAGCGGGCGAGGTGGGAGATAATCCATCACCAGAAAACTGTAGTCACGGTCAGCGCCAACTGCCCAAACCTTAGGCACGGTGACGGTTTTACTACGCGACAGTAACTCCAGTTGGTCGGCTTCGGCGGTAAAACCGGGAAGCAGTTCCCTTTCATCACATTTGACGAAAAAGTCACGTCCTGCATAGCGCAAATGCCATGCGGCATGGACTTCTCCGCCAGGCAGTTCATTACGCAGTTCGATTTCGCCTTCACCTAACTGCTCGCTCAAAAGACGACTAATTGCCTGCCACATGATGTCTCTCCCATGTTGTCTGCCAGATCATAAGGTTAGCGCAAGAATGCGGTGTAAAAACACGAGCTAACGCACACCACAGACTGATTATTGCCCAAAAACCATTTATTTTCTGTTGCTATTCCATTCCTCCCAGGTCGTGATGGTGATTTCAGGATCTTTGCCGGTTGCACTGTGGGTAAGCCCCGAAACCAGTTCTCTAATTTCTTCTTCACTTTGGGTACTGATAAGTCCAAAAGTGTTAGTCCCCAGCTCATGGATATTTCCATCATCATCCGTCATGGTGAGCAAAAAACCGTCGCGAGTCAGGTAATTATTCAACTCGTTAATTTCAGTCAATGTATCCTCATGCAACATGACGGTTATTACATAACGGACAAGATCGCCACTGGCCATAGTTCACCCCTTTGTTATCACATGACTTTTGAGCATAGTCGGAGAAACGCGTTGCCGACAGGTTGGTGGTGATTCCCCCAATGCTGGGGGAATGTTTTTGTTAGCGGGAAAGGTACGCGTAAATTTTTTGCGTATCGTCATGGGAGCACAGGCGTGTTCCCTGGTTGAGTGTGGCTGCACTCCCCGCAGCTACGCCAAAACGGACCATCTCTTCAAGAGAGGCATTTTCTGCCAGTTTAAGTGTCATCGCGCCGACCATGCTGTCACCAGCGCCAACGGTACTCTGGCTTTTCACCGGTGGTGGCACCACCTGAATGCAGTTTTCACTATCAACGCCCAGCGCCCCTTGTGGACCCAGGGAAACGACAACCCGTTTGGCCTTGCCGCTATTAACGATTTCCTGCGCGGCTTTGCGGACATCGTCTGGCTGGGTGAGTTCGCGATTTACCAGCGCACTGAGTTCTTTTTGGTTAGGCTTAACCAACTCGATGTTACCAATCGCCAGTGCTGCACTTAACGCTTCGCCAGAACTGTCGACGATGCAGCGGATCCCTTGTTTTTGCGCAGCGGAAATCAGTTGGGTTAATTTTTCCAGCTTCACACCTGGCGGCAGGCTTCCGCTTATGACCAGGATGGCCCCGGATTCAATTTCCAGAACTTGCTCTTCGAGCTGGCGAAACTCATCTTCATTTAATGCCGCGCCTGGCATAACAAAACGATACTGCTCACCGCTTGCTTCCACATGTACGTGTAAATTCTGCCGGGTCCAGTCTTTGGCTTCTACAGTAGCGACGGGGACATTTTCATGCGCCAACAGTGAAACCAGATGTTCGCCGGTCGCGCCACCCGCCGGGAAGATCGCTGTGGCAGTGCCTCCAAGATGGGCAATGGCGCGGGCGACATTGATGCCGCCGCCACCGGGTTCGAACACCGGTGCGGTACAGCGCAGTTTTCCTTCGGGATAAATTTGCGGGGTAATTGTTGCGCTATCAAGAGAGGGCGCAAGTGTCAACGTATAGATACGTACCATCATTTCCTCCTATAGGCTGATTTCAGTCTGGCACCGAATCAGCGGAAAGTGAAGAAATTAACAATATGATTTATTGGAGCTTTATTTAAAATTTTGCAGATAAATATATATAAATAAAAATCTGTTTTCGCCACATGCTTATTCAAAAAATGAAATAAGAATACATTGCTAAGTTATTCGCGCCTTTTTATAATTCGTTACCTTTCCAGGGACGCTAATCTTTGATCCTTAAGAAAGTTTCCGGGACCGCGATGGTCTCTTTTTTTGTTGTACGGACTCTTGATAAATGAAGCTTTTGAAGACAGTTCCTGCCATCGTTATGTTGGCGGGGGGCATGTTTGCGTCACTGAATGCAGCTGCCGATGATTCCGTTTTTACTGTCATGGACGATCCTGCCAGCGCTAAAAAACCTTTCGAAGGTAATCTGAACGCAGGATATCTTGCACAATCAGGCAATACGAAAAGCTCCTCACTTACGGCTGACACCACTATGACCTGGTATGGACAAACCACTGCCTGGTCGCTGTGGGGGAACGCCAGTAATACTTCTTCTAATGATGAGCGTTCTTCAGAAAAATATGCGGCGGGCGGGCGTAGCCGTTTTAATTTAACTGATTATGACTATTTATTTGGTCAGGCAAGCTGGCTGACAGACCGTTATAACGGCTATCGAGAGCGCGATGTGTTGACCGCGGGTTATGGTCGCCAGTTTTTGAATGGCCCGGTACACAGTTTCCGCTTTGAATTCGGCCCTGGTGTGCGTTACGACAAATATACCGACAATGCCAGTGAAACCCAGCCGCTGGGCTATGCCTCCGGGGCTTATGCATGGCAGTTGACTGACAACGCTAAATTTACGCAGGGTGTTTCGGTCTTTGGCGCGGAAGACACAACGCTGAACTCCGAAAGCGCATTAAATGTTGCTATTAATGAACATTTTGGACTGAAGGTGGCTTACAACGTTACATGGAACTCTGAACCTCCAGAGTCTGCACCGGAACATACCGATCGTCGGACAACCTTATCGTTGGGTTACAGCATGTAAAATTATCTGCCGGACCGTGTTATGCGGTCTGGCTGTTTTCGTTTGTCACTGCTCAGCCCCAAATCATTGCAGCCCAACGTAGCAACAACATAGCGCCACAGATTGCCAGTAGCACCACCACCATCTTCCAGTGTTTTTTATCAAAGCGTTTAGTCGGCATACCAGTGTCCTGCATATCTCTTGTGCGTGATAACGGAGTGTAACAAAAGGGACAGGCATCAAGGGATTTTTTGTTATTACAGTCGTCGGGTGGCGTTGTACACCTGGTCACTGTTTCTGCATTTTATGAAAAAAATTATGTATCGATATACAAATATCATAAATAGCGGGTTATAAATACGTCTTTAGTTCATCAGCACTAAAACTCAGGCTTTGGCTGATTACGTTTATAGCAGCATAATATGTTTCTACAGTTTTATGATGATTATGATGAATGGCTATATGAACAGCTGACATGTTGTCATGATTTTTAGCGGCCAACAGTGTAAATAACTGACGTTGGCTAAAAGAATATTTTTTTCAAAAGTACCCAACGTTGATATATAAGATAACACGACATCTTTACTTACTGACAAAGTATGATTGTCTATATATAAAATCGCGGACATATGACTGACATTGTTTGCCATCATTCGACAGAAGAAAATATCTAAAGCAAAGCCAAAATCCTGACTCGCGATAACGCGACTCCTTGCAAGAGGATGGCGAAGTAATGCTCTGAATTCCGCGTCCCGGACTAAGGGAACATGCTGCTGTATGGATTCAACAGAGGAGTAATGTTTAATCAGGTTGACTTTGCCTTTTCCATTTCGCAATGAATCAAGGGCGTATTGTAATGACGGATGGCGACAAAAAATAGTGTCAGAAGGAGATTGCGAAAAAATGCACTATCATTGAGATTTACTGTTGGCTGTATGGTTTTTTCTCTATGAATTTTTTTGGACAGTTTCATGCAATGGTTACGTTTTTCGGCAGTTAACTGTTCCTGTTCAATATAATCCAGTATGCTTCGCAAATGGTTAGCTTTAATAGGCGTGGTTTCCAGGAATAAGGAAATGATTTCTTTTTTATAGTGTAATGTAATGAGTGTATTTTCTGCATGGATGGGTGAAGTGGCAAAGTTAATGATAAAAAGGGCAGTGGAATAACAATTTTGTGAAATTTTTCGACAGCTTGCGGTAAATTCCTGAGTAACACAGTATGACAGCATCGAACTTAAATAAGAGGTATCAAGTAGGGTGATGAGCTGGCGCGCAAATTGATTAATAGGCTCTGATGAAGGCGTTAGTATGTCGCTATCGATGTGCATTCTAAGAGGAGACTTATAATGAGTTCCGATAATGATATCGTTTTTACTCATAATCTATTCGCCTTATATATGTCTGGAGATTTTGAGGATGATGATTGATTATTATCGCCAGAACGAAATGCGCACGAAAAATTGCTATAAGAATTATGTCACTTTTATCATTGCGATATGACTACTTCGTCATTAATCTCATGATCGTTTAAATACTACCGCCAAATCACGCAACGAACTTTGCTGGATTCAGTTTATGCTGCTGTAAATCCGCTCGTAGTAAACCTTTCAGACACTCTGTGATGTTATCAGTGGTTCTTTAAGCGTTTTGCTGGTGTACTCACTACAAACGAATTGCGAATCGAATCAATGTGAAACGGAAAGGTACAATCTCCCTTTTTTTAGTGTTAACATCGTTCAACCGGGTGGAAGGTGAGAGGTTAATGTCTTTCATTTGTGTACCTGATTGCGAACCAATTTAGCATTTGTTGGCTAGATGGTTTCGCAATGAACTGTTAATAAACAAATTTTTCTTTGTATGTGATCTTTCGTGTGGGTCACCACTGCAAATAAGGATATAAAATGCCTGTTATAACTCTTCCTGATGGCAGCCAACGCCATTACGACCACGCTGTAAGCCCCATGGATGTTGCGCTGGACATTGGTCCAGGTCTGGCGAAAGCCTGTATCGCAGGGCGCGTTAATGGCGAACTGGTTGATGCTTGCGATCTGATTGAAAACGACGCACAACTGTCGATCATTACCGCCAAAGACGAAGAAGGTCTGGAGATCATTCGTCACTCCTGTGCGCACCTGTTAGGGCACGCGATTAAACAACTTTGGCCGCATACCAAAATGGCAATCGGCCCGGTTATTGACAACGGTTTTTATTACGACGTTGATCTTGACCGCACGTTAACCCAGGAAGATGTCGAAGCACTCGAGAAGCGGATGCATGAGCTTGCTGAGAAAAACTACGACGTCATTAAGAAGAAAGTCAGCTGGCATGAAGCGCGTGAAACTTTCGCCAACCGTGGGGAGAGCTACAAAGTCTCCATTCTTGACGAAAACATCGCCCATGATGACAAGCCAGGTCTGTACTTCCATGAAGAATATGTCGATATGTGCCGCGGTCCGCACGTACCGAACATGCGTTTCTGCCATCATTTCAAACTAATGAAAACGGCAGGGGCTTACTGGCGTGGCGACAGCAATAACAAAATGTTGCAACGTATTTACGGTACGGCGTGGGCAGACAAAAAAGCGCTTAACGCTTACCTGCAACGCCTGGAAGAAGCCGCGAAACGCGACCACCGTAAAATCGGTAAACAGCTCGACCTGTACCATATGCAGGAAGAAGCGCCGGGTATGGTATTCTGGCACAACGACGGCTGGACCATCTTCCGTGAACTGGAAGTGTTTGTTCGTTCTAAACTGAAAGAGTACCAGTATCAGGAAGTTAAAGGTCCGTTCATGATGGACCGTGTCCTGTGGGAAAAAACCGGTCACTGGGACAACTACAAAGATGCAATGTTCACCACGTCTTCTGAGAACCGTGAATACTGCATTAAGCCGATGAACTGCCCGGGGCACGTACAAATTTTCAACCAGGGGCTGAAGTCTTATCGCGATCTGCCGCTGCGTATGGCCGAGTTTGGTAGCTGCCACCGTAACGAGCCGTCAGGTTCGCTGCATGGCCTGATGCGCGTGCGTGGTTTTACCCAGGATGACGCGCATATTTTCTGTACTGAAGAACAAATTCGCGATGAAGTTAACGGATGTATCCGTTTAGTCTATGATATGTACAGCACTTTTGGCTTCGAGAAGATCGTCGTCAAACTCTCCACTCGTCCTGAAAAACGTATTGGCAGCGACGAAATGTGGGATCGTGCTGAGGCGGACCTGGCGGTTGCGCTGGAAGAAAACAACATCCCGTTTGAATATCAACTGGGTGAAGGCGCTTTCTACGGTCCGAAAATTGAATTTACCCTGTATGACTGCCTCGATCGTGCATGGCAGTGCGGTACAGTACAGCTGGACTTCTCTTTGCCTTCTCGTCTGAGCGCTTCTTATGTAGGCGAAGACAATGAACGTAAAGTACCGGTAATGATTCACCGCGCAATTCTGGGGTCGATGGAACGTTTCATCGGTATCCTGACCGAAGAATTTGCTGGTTTCTTCCCGACTTGGCTTGCGCCAGTTCAGGTTGTTATCATGAATATTACCGATTCTCAGTCTGAATACGTTAACGAACTGACGCAAAAACTATCAAATGCGGGCATTCGTGTTAAAGCAGACTTGAGAAATGAGAAGATTGGCTTTAAAATCCGCGAGCACACTTTGCGTCGCGTCCCATATATGCTGGTCTGTGGTGATAAAGAGGTGGAATCAGGCAAAGTTGCCGTTCGCACCCGCCGTGGTAAAGACCTGGGAAGCATGGACGTAAATGAAGTGATCGAGAAGCTGCAACAAGAGATTCGCAGCCGCAGTCTTAAACAATTGGAGGAATAAGGTATTAAAGGCGGAAAACGAGTTCAAACGGCGCGCCCTAACCGTATCAATGGCGAAATTCGCGCCCAGGAAGTTCGCTTAACAGGTCTGGAAGGCGAGCAGCTTGGTATTGTGAGTCTGAGAGAAGCTCTGGAGAAAGCAGAAGAAGCCGGAGTAGACTTAGTCGAGATCAGCCCTAACGCCGAGCCGCCGGTTTGTCGTATAATGGATTACGGCAAATTCCTCTATGAAAAGAGCAAGTCTTCTAAGGAACAGAAGAAAAAGCAAAAAGTTATCCAGGTTAAGGAAATTAAATTCCGTCCTGGTACAGATGAAGGCGACTATCAGGTAAAACTCCGCAGCCTGATTCGCTTTCTCGAAGAGGGTGATAAAGCCAAAATCACGCTGCGTTTCCGCGGTCGTGAGATGGCGCACCAGCAAATCGGTATGGAAGTGCTTAATCGCGTGAAAGACGATTTGCAAGAACTGGCAGTGGTCGAATCCTTCCCAACGAAGATCGAAGGCCGCCAGATGATCATGGTGCTCGCTCCTAAGAAGAAACAGTAAGGCCTTCAAGTAGCACTGTCTGTGGAGCCTTTGGGCTTCACAGGCATTGTTCGCCTTTGTTTCGTTTATTAACAATGCGAAGTGGAAGTTATTAAAATGCCAAAAATTAAGACCGTACGCGGTGCTGCTAAGCGCTTCAAAAAAACCGGTAAAGGTGGTTTTAAGCACAAGCACGCTAACCTGCGTCACATTCTGACCAAAAAAGCGACCAAACGTAAACGTCACCTGCGTCCGAAAGCCATGGTTTCCAAAGGCGATCTGGGCCTGGTAATCGCGTGCCTGCCGTACGCATAAGCCGTTAACGTTTTTAACTTTTTAATTAGAATATAGATACAGGAGAGCACATATGGCTCGCGTAAAACGTGGTGTTATTGCACGCGCACGTCACAAGAAAATTTTGAAACAAGCTAAAGGCTACTACGGTGCGCGTTCTCGCGTATACCGCGTTGCCTTCCAGGCTGTTATCAAAGCTGGTCAGTATGCTTACCGCGACCGTCGTCAACGTAAGCGTCAGTTCCGTCAACTGTGGATTGCGCGTATCAACGCAGCAGCACGTCAGAACGGTATTTCTTACAGCAAATTCATCAATGGCCTGAAAAAAGCCTCTGTTGAAATCGACCGTAAGATCCTGGCTGATATCGCAGTATTCGACAAAGTAGCGTTCACCGCTCTGGTTGAAAAAGCGAAAGCAGCTCTGGCATAAGCCAGTTGAAAGAGGGAGCTAGTCTCCCTCTTTTCGTTTCAACGCCATCAAAACATTGACTTTTATCGCCGTAGCCTTTTCAATAAAGGTCTTTTGAAGAGTACCAAAAGGTAACGCAAGCAATGAATGCTGCTATTTTCCGCTTCTTTTTTTACTTTAGCACCTGACTCCAGGAGGCTAGCGCGTGAGAAGAGAAACGGAAAACAGCGCCTGAAAGCCTCCCAGTGGAGGCTTTTTTTGTATGCGCGTTTTGAAAAATAAAAAGCCTGTCTCATCAGGCGTAATTGTCGCAGCCAGTCTGGACACGGCCAGCGCGGAGAAACCGGAGCGTACTTAAGTACGTGAGGATTTCGAGCACTGCCCGGGACCAAAATGGCAAGTAAAATAGCCTGATGGGATGGGCTCTAAGTCCAACGAACCAGTGTCACCACTGACACAATGAGGAAAAACATGTCACATCTCGCAGAACTGGTTGCCAGTGCGAAGGCGGCCATTAGCCAGGCGTCAGATGTTGCCGCGTTAGATAATGTGCGCGTCGAATATTTGGGTAAAAAAGGGCACTTAACCCTTCAGATGACGACCCTGCGTGAGCTGCCGCCAGAAGAGCGTCCGGCAGCTGGTGCGGTTATCAACGAAGCGAAAGAGCAGGTTCAGCAGGCGCTGAATGCGCGTAAAGCGGAACTGGAAAGCGCCGCACTGAATGCGCGTCTGGCGGCGGAAACGATTGATGTCTCCCTGCCGGGTCGTCGCATTGAAAACGGTGGGCTGCATCCGGTGACCCGTACCATCGACCGTATCGAAAGTTTCTTCGGTGAGCTTGGCTTTACCGTGGCAACCGGGCCGGAAATCGAAGACGATTATCATAACTTCGATGCTCTGAACATTCCTGGTCACCACCCGGCGCGCGCTGACCACGACACTTTCTGGTTTGACGCTACCCGCCTGCTGCGTACCCAGACCTCTGGCGTACAGATCCGCACCATGAAAGCCAAGCAGCCACCGATTCGTATCATCGCGCCTGGCCGCGTTTATCGTAACGACTACGACCAGACTCACACGCCGATGTTCCATCAGATGGAAGGTCTGATTGTTGATACCAACATCAGCTTTACCAACCTGAAAGGCACGCTGCACGACTTCCTGCGTAACTTCTTTGAGGAAGATTTGCAGATCCGCTTCCGTCCTTCCTACTTCCCGTTTACCGAACCTTCTGCAGAAGTGGACGTCATGGGGAAAAACGGTAAATGGCTGGAAGTACTGGGCTGCGGGATGGTGCATCCGAACGTGCTGCGTAACGTTGGCATCGACCCGGAAGTTTACTCTGGTTTTGCCTTCGGGATGGGGATGGAGCGTCTGACCATGTTGCGTTACGGCGTCACCGACCTGCGTTCATTCTTCGAAAACGATCTGCGTTTCCTCAAACAGTTTAAATAAGGCAGGAATAGATTATGAAATTCAGTGAACTGTGGTTACGCGAATGGGTGAACCCGGCGATTGATAGCGACGCGCTGGCAAATCAAATCACGATGGCGGGCCTGGAAGTTGATGGTGTAGAACCGGTTGCCGGTAGCTTCCACGGCGTGGTCGTTGGTGAAGTGGTTGAGTGTGCGCAGCATCCGAACGCTGACAAACTGCGTGTGACAAAAGTGAATGTCGGCGGCGATCGCCTGCTGGACATCGTCTGCGGTGCGCCAAACTGCCGTCAGGGCCTGCGTGTGGCGGTAGCGACCATTGGTGCTGTTCTGCCGGGTGATTTCAAAATTAAAGCCGCGAAACTGCGTGGCGAACCGTCTGAAGGGATGCTGTGCTCCTTCTCTGAGCTGGGAATTTCTGACGATCATAACGGCATTATCGAGCTGCCTGCGGATGCGCCGATTGGCACCGACATCCGCGAATACCTGAAACTCGATGACAACACCATCGAAATTAGCGTGACGCCAAACCGTGCCGACTGCTTAGGTATCATTGGTGTTGCGCGCGACGTTGCCGTGTTGAACCAGCTGCCGCTGGTTGAACCGGAAATCGTTCCGGTTGGTGCGACCATCGACGACACGCTGCCGATTGCAGTAGAAGCGCCGGATGCCTGCCCGCGCTATCTTGGCCGTGTGGTAAAAGGCATTAACGTTAAAGCGCCAACTCCGCTGTGGATGAAAGAAAAACTGCGTCGTTGCGGGATCCGTTCTATCGATGCAGTTGTTGACGTCACCAACTATGTGCTGCTCGAACTGGGCCAGCCAATGCACGCTTTCGATAAAGATCGCATTGAAGGCGGCATTGTGGTGCGGATGGCGAAAGAGGGCGAAACGCTGGTGTTGCTCGACGGCACTGAAGCGAAGCTGGATGCTGACACCCTGGTCATCGCCGACCACAACAAGGCGCTGGCGATGGGCGGCATATTTGGTGGCGAACACTCTGGCGTGAATGACGAAACGCAAAACGTTCTGCTGGAATGCGCTTTCTTCAGCCCGCTGTCTATCACCGGTCGTGCTCGTCGTCATGGCCTGCATACTGATGCGTCTCACCGTTATGAGCGTGGCGTTGATCCGGCACTGCAGCACAAAGCGATGGAACGTGCGACCCGTCTGCTGATCGACATCTGCGGTGGTGAAGCGGGTCCGGTAATTGATATCACTAACGAAGCAACGCTGCCGAAGCGTGCAACCATCACTTTACGTCGTAGCAAACTGGATCGCCTGATCGGCCATCATATTGCTGATGAGCAGGTAACAGACATTCTGCGTCGTCTCGGCTGCGAAGTGACCGAAGGCAAAGACGAGTGGCAGGCAGTTGCGCCGAGCTGGCGTTTCGACATGGAGATTGAAGAAGATCTGGTCGAAGAAGTCGCGCGTGTTTACGGCTACAACAACATCCCGGATGAGCCGGTACAGGCAAGCCTGATTATGGGGACTCACCGTGAAGCTGACCTGTCGCTCAAGCGCGTAAAAACGCTGCTCAACGACAAAGGCTATCAGGAAGTGATCACCTACAGCTTCGTTGACCCGAAAGTGCAGCAGATGATCCATCCAGGCGTTGAAGCCTTACTGCTGCCAAGCCCGATCTCTGTTGAAATGTCAGCAATGCGTCTTTCCCTGTGGACCGGCCTGCTGGCAACCGTGGTGTACAACCAGAACCGTCAGCAGAATCGTGTACGCATTTTCGAAAGCGGTCTGCGTTTCGTGCCAGATACTCAGGCACCGTTGGGTATTCGTCAGGATCTGATGTTAGCCGGTGTGATTTGCGGTAACCGTTACGAAGAGCACTGGAACCTGGCAAAAGAGACCGTTGATTTCTATGATTTGAAAGGCGATCTTGAATCCGTTCTCGACCTGACCGGTAAACTGAATGAGGTTGAGTTCCGTGCAGAAGCGAATCCGGCACTGCATCCGGGGCAATCCGCAGCGATTTATCTGAAAGGTGAACGTATTGGTTTTGTTGGGGTTGTTCATCCTGAACTGGAACGTAAACTGGATCTCAACGGTCGCACTCTGGTGTTCGAACTGGAGTGGAACAAGCTCGCAGACCGCGTGGTGCCTCAGGCGCGCGAGATTTCTCGCTTCCCGGCGAACCGTCGTGACATCGCGGTGGTGGTCGCAGAAAACGTTCCCGCAGCGGATATTTTATCCGAATGTAAGAAAGTTGGCGTAAATCAGGTAGTTGGCGTAAACTTATTTGACGTGTACCGCGGTAAGGGTGTTGCGGAGGGGTATAAGAGCCTCGCCATAAGCCTGATCCTGCAAGATACCAGCCGTACACTCGAAGAAGAGGAGATTGCCGCTACCGTCGCCAAATGTGTAGAGGCATTAAAAGAGCGATTCCAGGCATCATTGAGGGATTGAACCTATGGCGCTTACAAAAGCTGAAATGTCAGAATATCTGTTTGATAAGCTTGGGCTTAGCAAGCGGGATGCCAAAGAACTGGTTGAACTGTTTTTCGAAGAGATCCGTCGCGCTCTGGAAAACGGCGAACAGGTGAAACTCTCTGGTTTTGGTAACTTCGATCTGCGTGATAAGAATCAACGCCCGGGACGTAACCCGAAAACGGGCGAGGATATTCCCATTACAGCACGGCGCGTGGTGACCTTCAGACCCGGGCAGAAGTTAAAAAGCCGGGTCGAAAACGCTTCGCCCAAAGACGAGTAATCTGATCTAACTAAAAAGGCCGCTCTGCGGCCTTTTTTCTTTTCACTGTCGAAGAGTCACCGTAAAATCAACGCCATGACACTTCAGCAGAACGGATACCATGCTGACACTTGCCCGCCAACAACAGCGACAAAATATTCGCTGGTTATTATGCTTGTCAGTTTTGATGCTACTGGCGCTTCTCTTAAGCCTTTGCGCCGGTGAACTATGGATTTTGCCAGGTGACTGGTTTTCTCCTCGTGGCGAACTGTTCGTCTGGCAAATTCGCCTGCCACGTACGCTGGCTGTATTGCTGGTTGGTGCGGCGCTGGCTATATCCGGCGCTGTAATGCAGGCGTTGTTTGAAAATCCTCTGGCAGAACCTGGACTACTTGGCGTCTCTAACGGCGCAGGCGTGGGGCTTATCGCCGCGGTATTACTTGGGCAAGGGCAACTCCCCAACTGGGCGCTAGGGCTGTGTGCGATTGCTGGCGCGCTTATCATCACTTTAATACTCTTACGTTTCGCCCGTCGTCATCTTTCGACCAGTCGGTTATTGCTGGCTGGCGTTGCATTAGGGATTATCTGTAGCGCACTAATGACGTGGGCTATCTACTTTTCCACCTCTGTTGATTTACGTCAGCTGATGTACTGGATGATGGGCGGTTTTGGCGGCGTAGACTGGCGGCAAAGCTGGCTGATGCTGGCATTGATCCCGGTGTTGTTGTGGATCTGTTGTCAGTCCAGGCCGATGAATATGTTAGCACTTGGCGAGATCTCGGCGCGGCAACTGGGTTTACCCCTGTGGTTCTGGCGCAATGTGCTGGTGGCAGCGACCGGCTGGATGGTTGGCGTCAGTGTGGCGCTGGCGGGTGCTATCGGCTTTATTGGTCTGGTGATCCCACATATTCTCCGGCTGTGTGGTTTAACCGATCATCGCGTATTACTTCCCGGCTGCGCGCTGGCAGGGGCGAGCGCATTGCTGCTGGCCGATATTGTAGCGCGCCTGGCATTAGCTGCCGCAGAGCTGCCAATTGGCGTGGTCACCGCAACGTTGGGTGCGCCGGTGTTTATCTGGTTATTGTTAAAAGCAGGACGTTAGCCGCAAAACACGGTCTATGATTAAAAGCTAAGATTTTTACTGACCACACCCAGGAGAAACGATGCAAGATTCCATTCTGACGACCGTAGTGAAAGATATTGACGGTAAAGTGACCACGCTGGAGAAGTACGCCGGTAATGTGCTGTTGATTGTCAATGTCGCCTCAAAGTGTGGCTTAACGCCGCAATATGAGCAGTTGGAGAATATTCAGAAAGCCTGGGCTGATCGTGGTTTTGTGGTGCTGGGATTCCCGTGTAACCAGTTTCTGGAGCAAGAACCGGGTAGCGATGAAGAGATTAAAACTTATTGCACCACCACATGGGGGGTGACGTTCCCGATGTTCAGTAAGATTGAAGTTAATGGCGAAGGACGTCATCCGCTGTATCAAAAATTGATTGCCGCAGCGCCGACTGCAGTCGCGCCGGAAGAGAGCGGATTCTATGCCCGAATGGTCAGCAAAGGTCGTGCACCGCTGTACCCTGATGATATTTTATGGAATTTTGAGAAATTTTTAGTTGGCAGGGACGGATTGGTCATCCAGCGTTTTTCCCCGGATATGACGCCGGAAGATCCCATTGTGATGGAAAGCATTAAACTGGCGTTGGCAAAATAATGTCTATTGTGATGCAGTTACAGGATGTTGCGGAATCTACCCGCCTGGGGCCGCTTTCTGGCGAGGTTCGGGCTGGGGAGATCCTGCACCTGGTGGGGCCGAATGGCGCGGGTAAGAGTACCTTACTGGCGCGAATGGCCGGAATGACCAGCGGTAAGGGAAGCATTCAGTTCGCGGGGCAACCACTGGAAGCATGGTCTGCAACAAAGCTCGCGCTGCATCGCGCCTATCTTTCACAACAGCAGACGCCGCCGTTTGCAATGCCGGTCTGGCACTACCTGACACTGCATCAGCACGATAAAACGCGTACCGAACTACTGAATGATGTCGCAGGGGCGCTGGCTCTTGATGACAAACTCGGACGTAGCACCAATCAACTTTCCGGCGGTGAATGGCAACGCGTACGTCTTGCTGCGGTGGTGCTGCAAATCACACCACAAGCCAATCCCGCAGGCCAATTGCTGCTTCTTGATGAGCCGATGAACAGTCTTGATGTTGCGCAACAAAGTGCCTTAGACAAAATTCTGAGCGCGCTGTGTCAGCAAGGACTGGCGATTGTGATGAGCAGTCACGATCTCAACCACACATTGCGTCATGCGCATCGGGCGTGGTTGCTAAAAGGTGGAAAAATGCTGGCCAGTGGACGCAGAGAAGAGGTGCTCACGCCGGCAAATCTGGCGCAGGCCTATGGGATGAATTTTCGCCGTCTGGATATCGAAGGTCACAGAATGCTGATTTCGACCATCTGATTTCATTAGTATCTTGAAAATCGGGTAATTACGACGCTAAATTAATGCAAGAATAAAAAACAGAGGAACCGTACGGAATGCGTTTCTGCCTTATTTTGATCACAGCACTGTTTCTGGCCGGGTGTAGCCACCATAAAGCACCGCCGCCAAATGCCAGACTTTCTGATTCGATTACCGTTATTGCCGGTTTGAACGACCAGCTACAAAGCTGGCATGGCACGCCGTATCGTTATGGTGGCATGACGCGGCGCGGTGTGGACTGTTCGGGATTTGTGGTTGTGACGATGCGCGATCGTTTCGATTTGCAGCTGCCCCGTGAAACCAAACAACAAGCCTCTATTGGCACGCAAATTGATAAAGACGAGTTGCTGCCAGGTGACCTGGTCTTTTTCAAAACGGGTTCCGGACAAAATGGTTTGCATGTAGGTATTTACGATACCAACAACCAATTTATCCACGCCTCTACCAGCAAGGGAGTGATGCGTTCCTCACTTGATAATGTCTATTGGCAGAAAAATTTCTGGCAGGCGAGACGAATCTAGTATGTCGAAAAATGGACGGCGATGATACATCGCCGTCCATTTACTCCTGAATACAGTAGTATTTTGCAGACAAAAATTCCGTAAATGGATTCTTCGTTTATAATCAGGATAATCTAAAAAAAGGCCCCCTGAAAAAGTGGTTAACATGGAACAAATGAAAGTTACTCCTTCTGTAATTGTTATGTCTTATGGCCTCATCCCTTTTAGCCGGATACTGAAAAACATCCTTCGAGAGGGACGGTTACCATGAAGATTTTTTTGGAGAATCTTTATCATTCTGATTGCTATTTCCTGCCGATAAGAGATAACCAGCAAGACCTTGTCGGCGTTGAGTTAATTACCCATTTCTCCAGTGAAGATGGTACGGTTCGTATCCCGACGAGTCGGGTTATAGCGCAACTTACCGAGGAGCAACATTGGCAATTATTTTCTGAACAGTTGGAATTACTAAAATCATGCCAACACTTTTTTATTCAACATAAACTCTTTGCCTGGCTTAATTTAACGCCACACGTGGCTACATTATTATTAGACAGGGATAATTTCGCAGGCGAACTATTAAAATATCCGTTTATTGAACTGTTGATTAATGAGAATTACCCGCATTTCAATGAAGGAAAAGATAATCGCGATCTTTTATCCTTATCGCAAATGTATCCCCTTGTGTTAGGTAATTTGGGAGCAGGTAATAGCACAATGAAAGCGGTTTTTGATGGTCTTTTCACCCGCGTCATGCTGGATAAAAGTTTTATTCAGCAACAAATCACGCATCGTTCCTTCGAACCGTTTATTCGTGCGATCCAGGCGCAAATTTCCCCTTGTTGCAATTGCATCATCGCGGGGGGCATTGATACGCCAGAAATATTGGCACAGATTATCCCCTTTGATTTCCATGCTCTCCAGGGATGCCTGTGGCCTGCGGTTCCTATAAATCAGATAACGACGTTGGTTCAGCGATAACCCTCCTGTTTGCTGGTGTTTAGGACGAGAGTAACCGTCTACACTATCAAACAGGAGGATCTATGACCCTGTCTTTTATTACCCGCTGGTGCGATGAATTGCCAGAAACCTATACAGCACTTTCCCCTACGCCTTTAAATAATGCCCGGCTGATTTGGCATAATACCGAACTCGCTAACACGCTGAGTATTCCATCGTCGCTGTTTAAAAATGGCGCAGGTGTCTGGGGCGGCGAAACCCTACTGCCTGGTATGTCACCACTGGCGCAGGTTTACAGTGGTCATCAGTTCGGCATCTGGGCGGGCCAACTGGGTGATGGGCGCGGCATTTTACTCGGCGAACAACTGCTTGCTGATGGCACTACAATGGACTGGCATCTGAAAGGTGCTGGCCTGACGCCTTATTCGCGAATGGGTGATGGACGGGCGGTTTTACGTTCGACGATACGAGAAAGTCTCGCCAGTGAGGCGATGCATTATCTGGGCATTCCGACGACCCGCGCGTTAAGTATCGTCACCAGCGATTCGCCAGTGTATCGGGAAACGGTGGAGTCAGGCGCGATGCTGATGCGTGTGGCACCAAGTCATCTGCGCTTTGGTCATTTCGAACATTTTTACTATCGCCGCGAGCCGGAAAAGGTTCGTCAGTTAGCTGACTTTGCCATTCGTCATTACTGGTCACATCTTGATGATGAGGAGGACAAATACCGTCTCTGGTTTACCGATGTTGTCGCACGTACCGCCTCGTTAATTGCCCAATGGCAGACGGTCGGCTTTGCTCATGGAGTGATGAATACCGACAACATGTCGCTGCTGGGGCTGACGCTTGATTACGGGCCGTTTGGTTTTCTTGATGATTACGAACCCGGTTTTATTTGTAATCACTCGGATCATCAAGGGCGTTACAGCTTTGATAATCAACCTGCCGTCGCGTTGTGGAATTTACAGCGTCTGGCGCAGACATTGTCGCCATTTGTTGCCGTAGATGGCGTGAATGAGGCCCTGGACAGCTATCAGCAGGTTTTGTTGACGCATTATGGACAACGGATGCGGCAGAAACTGGGCTTCATGACGGAGCAAAAAGAGGATAACGCGCTACTGAATGAATTATTCAGTCTGATGGCGCGAGAGCGCAGCGATTATACCCGCACATTCCGCATGCTGAGTCTGACCGAGCAGCACAGCGCGGCGTCACCGCTACGTGATGAGTTTATTGATCGTGCGGCATTTGATGACTGGTTTGCCCGTTATCGGGGGCGTTTGCAACAAGACGAGATTACCGATAGTGAGCGTCAGCAACTGATGCAAAGCGTTAACCCGGCTCTGGTGTTGCGCAACTGGTTGGCGCAACGGGCGATTGAAGCGGCAGAAAAGGATGATATGACGGAATTGCACCGCCTGCATGAGGCGTTGCGAAATCCTTTCAGCGACAGAGATGATGACTATGTCAGTCGTCCACCCGACTGGGGTAAACGGCTGGAAGTCAGCTGCTCGAGTTAAAGGCTACTTGGTCAACAGCAGCTTGCCAGCCTGAGTTTTACGGAGCAGATATTCTTGCCCGTCATGATCGATAATCAGTTTGCCATCCGGACCTAACAGTGTCTGGCTGGTAATTCGCCGGATGGGCTGCGGGGAAGCGGTCTTGTGACTGGCATCCGTTTCAGGCGTGAGTTTTCTGCTATCCGTATAACGCATAAAAATTAATAATAACTTATATAACAATGATTCTTATTATCAATATTATGGCGGGCCAGAGCAAGCAGTAATTTGTTGAGAAGACAACAAGTTGCGCAGAAATGCCCATCCCGTCAGGAATGGGCACGCATTCAGAAGCGAGTATCTACCGCAGAGGCGAGTTTTTCGACCAGGCGTTCGGTATCTTCCCAGCCCAGACACGGGTCGGTAATGGATTGACCGTAAGTGAGCGGCTGACCGCCGACGATTTTTTGCGTTCCTTCGCGCAGGAAACTTTCCGCCATAATTCCAGCAATCGCCGTAGAGCCATTGCGGATTTGCTGACAAATATCCTCACAAACTTCTAACTGGCGACGGTGCTGCTTCTGGCAGTTACCGTGGCTGAAATCCACCACCAGATGTTCAGGTAAATCAAACTCGTGCAGCGTATCGCAGGCTGCGGCGATATCATCGGCATGATAATTCGGTTTTTTGCCACCACGCATAATAATGTGGCCATACGGGTTGCCGCTGGTCTGATAGATGGTCATCTGACCATTTTTGTCTGGCGAGAGGAACATATGGCTGGCGCGGGCTGCGCGGATAGCATCCACGGCAATCCGCGTGTTGCCATCGGTACCATTTTTAAAACCCACCGGACAGGAGAGTGCCGAAGCCATTTCGCGGTGGATCTGACTTTCGGTAGTACGTGCGCCAATCGCACCCCAACTGATTAAATCAGCAATAAACTGACCGGTCACCATATCGAGGAACTCAGTCGCGGTAGGGACGCCCAGCTCATTTACCTGTAAAAGTAATTTGCGCGCCAGCTCCAGACCGTGATTTACCCGATAGCTACCGTTTAAATCTGGATCGGAGATGAGTCCTTTCCAGCCGACAACCGTTCGTGGTTTTTCAAAATAGGTGCGCATTACGATTTCCAGCCGTGACTGGTACTGGTTGCGCAGCGACTGCAGACGGGTGGCGTACTCCATCGCAGCGGTGAGATCGTGGATCGAGCAGGGGCCAATAATGACCAACAGTCGCTTATCTTCACCATTCAGTATTTTTTCAATTCTACGGCGGGAGTCGGTGACATGGGTGGCGACGCCAGGCGTTACGGGATACCGTAGCGCGAGTTCGGCGGGCGTTACCAGGCTCTCAATACGCGCAGTACGGAGTTCGTCAGTTCTGTTCATTACAAGTCTCAGAAATTTGTTGCTTCTACGGCAGGACTACCGGGAAGTGATGCGCATCACGATAAACCAATCGCAGCTGATTTCAAGTGCGAGGTGTGTCACACCTCGCCGGGTGGTTAGCATGATAACAAAAAAACAAGTTAATGCACTAGTTCTCTAGTACATTCGGCGGCTAAGGCCCATGATATCGAGGATCTTGGTGGCAATCTCTTCTACCGAATAATTGGTACTGTTAATCCACGGGATCTGATTTTTACGGTACAACGCTTCCACTTCCGCGACTTCCATCCTGCACTGACGAAGCGAGGCATAGCGACTGTTCTCCCGACGTTCCTCGCGAATCGCCGCCAGACGTTCCGGGTCGATAGTCAGGCCGAACAATTTGTGCTGAAGTGGTTTGAGCGACGCGGGTAGCACCAGATTATCCATATCGTCGGCAATAAAGGGGTAATTTGCCGCGCGGATACCAAATTGCATTGCCAGATACAGACTGGTGGGGGTTTTACCACAGCGAGAAACACCGAGCAGGATCACCTGAGCCTGGTCCAGATTGCGCAACGAAATACCGTCATCGTGGGCAAGGGTGTAATCAATCGCCGCAATGCGCGCATCATATTTATTGAGATTATTAGGGTTAAGGCCATGGGTACGATGAGCAATCGGCGTTGGATCCAGTTTCATCTCTTGTTGTAGCGGGGCAACCAGCGCCTGAACGATATCCTGGCAAAAGCCTTCACTTTGCAAGATGATAGCGCGAATCTCCGGCAACACGATGGAGTAGAAGACCAGCGGGCGCACACCTGTCTGGTGATAAATTGCGTCAATCTGATCCTTCACTGCCCGTGCACGGCTCTCATTTTCGACAAACGGCAGCGTAATGCTGCTGATAGTGACGGGAAATTGTGACATTACTGCGTGTCCTAATACCTCCGCAGTTATTGCCGTACCATCAGAAATATAAAAAACGTGGCGATCAACAGCATTATCCATTTTGTTCTTCCCGTGATGCAGACATAATTCTATGAAAGCATAAATTAAAAACGCACAGAAGCGTAGAACGTTATGTCTGGTTTATAAAATGAAACTTAAATTTTATTTTTTATGAAAACAGCATTTCATTTTTATGGTTTCGTTTATACCGATGGTTTATGTGGAAATTGTCGAAGAGAGCAGATTTGCGCAACGCTGGGATCAGTCTTAAAAAGTAAAAAAATATATTTGCTTGAACGATTCACCGTTTTTTTCATCCGGTTAAATATGCAAAGATAAATGCGCAGAAATGTGTTTCTCAAACCGTTCATTTATCACAAAAGGATTGTTCGATGTCCAACAATGGCTCGTCACCGCTGGTGCTTTGGTATAACCAACTCGGCATGAATGATGTAGACAGGGTTGGGGGCAAAAATGCCTCCCTGGGTGAAATGATTACTAACCTTTCCGGAATGGGTGTTTCCGTTCCGAATGGTTTCGCCACAACCGCCGACGCGTTTAACCAGTTTCTGGACCAAAGCGGCGTAAACCAGCGCATTTATGAACTGCTGGATAAAACGGATATTGACGATGTTACCCAGCTTGCGAAAGCGGGCGCGCAAATCCGCCAGTGGATTATCGACACTCCCTTCCAGCCTGAGCTGGAAAACGCCATCCGCGAAGCCTATGCACAGCTTTCCGCCGATGACGAAAACGCTTCGTTTGCGGTGCGTTCCTCCGCTACTGCAGAAGATATGCCGGACGCTTCTTTTGCCGGTCAGCAGGAAACTTTCCTCAACGTTCAGGGTTTTGACGCCGTTCTCGTGGCAGTGAAACATGTATTTGCTTCTCTGTTTAACGATCGCGCCATCTCTTATCGTGTGCACCAGGGTTACGATCACCGTGGCGTGGCGCTCTCCGCCGGTGTTCAGCGGATGGTGCGCTCCGACCTCGCATCTTCTGGCGTGATGTTCTCCATTGATACCGAATCCGGCTTTGACCAGGTGGTGTTTATCACTTCCGCATGGGGCCTTGGTGAAATGGTCGTGCAGGGTGCGGTTAACCCGGATGAGTTTTATGTGCATAAACCGACACTTGCGGCGAATCGCCCGGCTATCGTGCGCCGCACCATGGGGTCGAAAAAAATCCGCATGGTTTACGCGCCGACCCAGGAGCACGGCAAGCAGGTTAAAATCGAAGACGTACCGCTGGAACAGCGTGACATCTTCTCGCTGACCAACGAAGAAGTGCAGGAACTGGCAAAACAGGCCGTACAAATTGAGAAACACTACGGTCGCCCGATGGATATTGAGTGGGCGAAAGATGGCCACACCGGCAAACTGTTCATTGTGCAGGCGCGTCCGGAAACCGTGCGCTCACGCGGTCAGGTCATGGAGCGTTATACGCTGCATTCACAGGGTAAGATTATCGCCGAAGGCCGTGCTATCGGTCATCGCATCGGCGCGGGTCCGGTGAAAGTCATCCATGACATCAGCGAAATGAACCGCATCGAACCTGGCGACGTGCTGGTTACTGACATGACCGACCCGGACTGGGAACCGATCATGAAGAAAGCATCTGCCATCGTCACCAACCGTGGCGGTCGTACCTGTCACGCGGCGATCATCGCTCGTGAACTCGGCATTCCGGCGGTAGTGGGCTGTGGTGATGCAACAGAACGGATGAAAGACGGCGAGAACGTCACTGTTTCTTGTGCCGAAGGTGATACCGGTTACGTCTATGCGGAGTTGCTGGAATTTAGCGTGAAAAGCTCCAGCGTAGAAACGATGCCGGACCTGCCGTTGAAGGTGATGATGAACGTCGGTAACCCGGACCGTGCTTTCGACTTCGCCTGCCTGCCGAACGAAGGCGTGGGCCTTGCGCGTCTGGAATTTATCATCAACCGTATGATTGGCGTCCACCCACGCGCACTGCTTGAGTTTGACGATCAGGAACCGCAGTTGCAAAACGAAATCCGCGAGATGATGAAAGGTTTTGATTCTCCGCGTGAATTTTACGTTGGTCGTCTGACTGAAGGGATCGCGACGCTGGGTGCCGCGTTTTATCCGAAGCGCGTCATTGTCCGTCTTTCTGATTTTAAATCGAACGAATATGCCAATCTGGTCGGTGGTGAGCGTTACGAGCCAGATGAAGAGAACCCGATGCTCGGCTTCCGTGGCGCGGGCCGCTATGTTTCCGACAGCTTCCGCGACTGCTTCGCGCTGGAGTGTGAAGCAGTGAAACGTGTGCGCAACGACATGGGGCTGACTAACGTTGAGATCATGATCCCGTTCGTGCGTACCGTTGATCAGGCGAAAGCGGTGGTTGAGGAACTGGCGCGTCAGGGGCTGAAACGTGGCGAGAACGGGCTGAAAATCATCATGATGTGTGAAATTCCGTCCAACGCCTTGCTGGCAGAGCAGTTCCTGGAATATTTCGACGGCTTCTCAATTGGCTCAAACGACATGACGCAGCTGGCGCTCGGTCTGGATCGTGACTCCGGCGTGGTGTCCGAACTGTTCGATGAGCGCAACGATGCGGTGAAAGCACTGCTGTCGATGGCGATTCGTGCCGCGAAGAAACAGGGCAAATATGTCGGGATTTGCGGTCAGGGTCCATCCGACCACGAAGACTTTGCTGCATGGTTGATGGAAGAGGGGATCGATAGCCTGTCTCTGAACCCGGACACCGTGGTGCAAACCTGGTTAAGCCTGGCTGAACTGAAGAAATAAAATAAATACCCGGCGGCGTTTTGTCGCCGGGTTTATGTGATCCCCGAAGATGAAACTTATTCAATCTCTTCACAGACATCCTGAGTTAATCGCCGCATAATATCTTTCCTTAACAAAAACTTTTGTATTTTACCTGAGACAGTGCGCGGTAGTTTTTCGATTACCACGATATGTTCAGGATATTTATATTTTGCGACCCGTTTACGGCTAAAAAAAGCCACCACCTCTTCCAGCGATAATGAATGATGCGGCGCTTTCAGCACGACATAAGCGCATGAACGTTCACCTAAACGTTCATCGGGCATCGCAACCACACAGGCATCGTGAATTTTAGGATGCTGCAATAAAATATCTTCTACTTCACGGCTGCTAATATTTTCGCCGCCGCGGACAATAATATCTTTCTTGCGCCCGGTTATTTTTATATAGCCATCCTCATCCATGCGGCAGAGATCGCCGCTGTAATACCAGCCTTCTTCATCCAGCGCACGGGCGGTTAATTCAGGTTCATCAAAATACCCCATAAACACATTGGGGCCACGCGAGGCTTCTTCACCTTCGCAACCTGGCGGTAAAGTCTTGCGTGCGTCATCGACCACTTTAATCTCTACACCTGCGGCAGCGTAACCGTCGGTGTGCATAAAGCGCGGCAAAGGATCGTCGAGATTCACCACCGCATGCGGCGAACTTTCTGTGGAACCATAAACACTTAATAATTTAATGCCGCGCTGCTGGCATTCTCGCGCCACTTTTTTGGGGATTGTGGTACCTCCGCAAAGAAAGAAGCGCAGCGCTGAAAGGTCTGCGGGTTGTTTCTCTAGTAAATTCAAAAGATCATAGACAAACGGCGTTGCGCCGAGCATACAGGTGCAACGCTGCTGCTCAAGCAGCGCGAGACACGCATCAGGAGTGAAAATATCTAACAACACGCTGCGAGCACCAATCAAAAAAGGTGCTGTTACGCCATGCAGAAAGCCCGTTGCGTGACCAAGTGGCGCAGGCATCATAAAGACATCCTGCCAGGTCAGATTTAGCCGCGCGCAATAAGCCCGCTCACTGGCGAGAATATTGTTATGCGTTAGCATCACACCCTTTGGCAGACCCTCGGTTCCGGAGGTAAATAGCACAGCGGCTAATTCATCGCCGTGGACCGTTATCGCCGTGGTCAGAGGAGTATTGTCGGCGAGAATCTGACTTAATGAGAGGGAAGAGGTGGCGGGAGCCAGTTTGTCCACGCCGACAATTTGTTGTAGTTGTGGAAGCTGATTTTGCAGCGGCAGGATTAAATCTACCGGACGCGTTTGTTTAAACAACGTCGGTGCAAAGAACATTTTTGCCTGACACTTATTGAGCACCCACACCAGTTCTGCTTCCCGCCAGGAAGGTAACAGCGGCACGGAAACCGCACCGGTTTTCAGGCAGGCAAGATAGATAACGGTAAATTCACACCAGCCTGGCAGTTGAAATGCGATGCGATCGCCTGATTCAATACCCTTCGCTAACATCCAGTTTGCCAGACAGCTCGCGGCGTGATCGAGCGCGCTATAGGTGTACGTTGCACCATGATTGTCGACCACGGCAATTTTGTCTGGCATCGCACGAGCGGTCTGCTGCCAGTAATCGGCCAGTGAAGCATCGCCCCATAACCCTTGCTGACGATACGCCGCACGACGTTGTTCGTTGAACGTTAATGTCACTTTCATTTTGGACTCTCGAAACAGAACATCAGGCCCGAGATGCGGGCCTGTGGGATGCATGATTAGCCGTAGCGAAATTCAATACCGAAGGTGCCTGCGGGATATTGCCACTGTTCGAGAATAGTGTTGCCGCACAGCACCCGACAGGTGCCGCACTCCAGACAACCGGCGGAATCGAAATGAATGTTTCCTGCGTCATCCTGCTTATAAAGTCCGGCAGGGCAAGCTTTCATTAATTTACGGAATTCATTGATATCGGGATTTGCCGCCAAAATGATATGCGGGTGGCCCTCATCAACATGGAATTTATTGACGCCTAATTTGATGTCGACGTTAACCGTAGCGTTCTGGCTCATAGCGCGGTTGCTCCCTTAATGCCATCTTTCAGCAAGTTGATCAGCCCAATTTTCTTCGCGTGTCCCATGATCATTTTGCGTACCGGCTGGTTTGGTTTGCCGTCAATGGTGAACATATCGTTCATGATGTCGGCGACCATTCGTGGGTATTGGCTAAACAGGCGCGGGTTTTCCATCAGCGCCGGGAGCTTGCGGAAATGCTGCATATCGCGCATAACACAACTTTGTTCCAGCTCACGTTTGTATTGCGCCAGACTGCTGGCGGAGAAATCCGCGCGTTCTTTGGCGGCGATCACCGTTGTGGCGGCAGCCTGAGCTGATGCAATGGCTAAATCCATGCCGCGAACTGTAAAACCCAAATTCAGGCAGAAGCCTGCGGCGTCACCAACGATCATCACGCCATCGTTAACCAGCTGCGGCACCATTGCCAGACCGCCCTCCGGCACCATATGCGCGGAATATTCAAGCAGTTTGCCGCCGCTAATCAGCGGGCGAATGGCGGGGTGTTGTTTAAAATCTTCCAGCATTTGCGGCACGCTTTTTTGCGCATGGGCGATATCACCCAATCCACAAACCAGCCCCAACGATACGGAATCCTTGTTGGTATAGAGGAATCCGCCGCCCATCAGGCCGTCAGAAGGGGAACCGGCAAACAGCCAGGCGGCACCTTCCTCGCCCGTAACATTAAAGCGATCGTTGATCTGTTCTGGTGTCAGGCCTATAACCTCTTTAACACCAACAGCGTAATGATGCGGATTGGAAGCGGAAACCATTCCCAGCGAGCGGCCAAGCATCGAGTTAACGCCATCAGCCAGAATCACCACATTCGCTTCGAGAATATCATCCCCGGCCTGGACGCCAGTGACCTTGTTTCCTTCACGAACCAGCGCATCGACGCGTACGCCCGGGATAAACTGCGCGCCCGCCTGCTCGGCTTGTTCCATCAACCACGGGTCCAGACGATTACGCAATACGGTATAAGACGCGTGTTGCGGAACATCTGGTTGCTCGCGGTGAAAATCGAGGGTAACGGCGCTTTCTTCGGTTAAGAAGGAGATTTTCTCGCGTGTGACCTTGCGTTCTACCGGCGCTGATGCTGCAAAGCCTGGAATAATTGCTTCAAGTGTGTGGGCATAAAGACGCCCGCCGGTCATGTTTTTACATCCGGCACTGTCGCCGCGTTCTATCACCAGGACATCCAGCCCGGCTCGCGCCATGACCAGTGCGGCAACGCTACCGGCAACGCCCGCACCGACCACAATGGCATCAAATTTGTCATCCGACATGCGTTATGCTCCCTTCCCGCTGCGTTTACAGCGGGAGATGTGGTTGAAAGGGAATTAGCGATTCAACTGGCTAATCAGGGCAGGGACGACTTTGTAGATATCGCCCACCAGACCGTAGTCGGCATAGTTGAAGATTGGCGCATTTTTATCTTTATTAATGGCGACAATCACTTTTGCGCCGTTGCCGCCAACCATATGCTGGATCTGCCCGGAGATCCCCAGCGTCAGGTAGAGATCGGATTTCAGCAACACGCCGGAGACACCGATATAACGTTCACGCTCCATCCAGTTCTCGCCTTCGGCAATTGGACGTGAACAGCCGACTTCAGCATTCAGCACTGCCGCCAGTTCGTGGACCATTTTCAGGTCATCCTGCGCCGCCAGACCACGACCGACGCCAACCACACGTTTTGCTTTGCTCAGGTCCACGCTGCTTGCCGCTTTCGCACGGCGTTCGCGACAGAGAATTTCATGACGCGGGGCAACATAAGGTACCGTTTCTGTCGGGCACTGATGAGAGATATCACGGGTGCACGGCTCCTGAACACCGGGTGCAAGGGTAATGATCGCCAGCGGGCTGTTGATCTTTTCCTGAGCGAACGCTAACCCGCCATACATCCGGTGTTCGGCGCAAATGTGACCATCGACAATATCCACCGCCGTGGCATCGTTCACCAGCGCCGCATTCAGTTGCACACTTAACCGTGCGGCCAGAGCTTTACCACGTTTCGTCGCGGCCAACAGCAACATAGCGGGGTGTTTATCTTTCAGCAGGGCAGCAATGCTTTCGGCGTAATTTTCAGTACGTTGCAGCGCGTCGTTTTGCTCAAGAACATAAATGCATTTTGGCCCATAAGGCATAACCGCCTGCGCCTGCTCGGTATTTTGTACAATGGCATACACCTGTTGGCCCCATTGCTGAGCGCCGCCAAACAGTTCAGCATAACGTTCAGGATTATCGCTAAAGACCCAGACGCTGTTTAATTGACTCATCGTTTCTTCTCCGTAGGCTTCAGTTCAGGGCTTTTTTCAGATGTTCCGCCAGCTCGGCAATGGCCTCCGGCGAATCGTTATCGAGAATGATGTGCTTACGTTTTGTTTGCGGCGGTACGCGAATACCGGTCAGTTCAGCAAGTGGTGCGCTCTGGCTCCAGCCAATATCACTTGCCTGCCACTGATTTACCGGTTTTTTACCCGCGCCGAGGATGGCTTTCATCGAAGGAATACGTGGTACGTTAATATCGGAGGTGACGCAGAGCACGGCTGGAACAGAGAGTTCAATAACTTCAACATCATCTTCAAGCGTGCGTTCAATCACCAGTGTATTGCCCTGACGCTGAATAGCACTCACTGCATTAATCACCGGAAGTTGCAGAAGTTCTCCGACCAGCAAGCCAACCTGCTGGGCATAAAGGTCGCCGGAACCTTCACCAAAGATCAGTAAATCGAAGCCGATCTTTTCAACTGCTGTCGCCAGCGCCTTTGCGGTATCGAGAGGCAGTGCATGCTCAAGTTGTGCATCCTGCACCATATACAGGCTGTGCGGCCCGCGGGATAGCACGTCTTTGCGCACTTTCGAGTTCTGCAACAAAGAGCCGCCGACGGTCAGCGCGGCTATCTCATCGTCATCTGTTGCAAGCTGGCTTGCAGCTTCAATGGCATTGAGATCGAACTGGCTGATTTTGGCGTCGGCATTGTCGAAATTCAGGGTGTATTCTGGAGTGACAACAATGTCCTGTTCTTCAGGCACCAGCTTAAAGCAGGTTATTATTTTCATGATTTCTCCTGTGAGTCGCATACGGAACCATCTCCGATGGAAGGTAAAAATGGCCTGAAAATAGTGTGCGATAGCGGTGCGGGGTTTTCGACGGAGCAAGCTGTTTTCCTTGCCAACAATCTTGCAAAAAAAATGCGATCGCTAAAACAAAAGTGCAATTTGCGGCAATATAGTTATTCCATGACCGTGCAATCTTGCATTCAGTGTAAATAATCTTGTTTAGCTCTCGCTAAACGCGGTTGTATAACCGCAATACACGCCGTATTTTATCCGGCATATATTGTTTTTGTTTGCTCATGGAATAGGGAGGTTGTCATGTATCAACGCTGTTTTGATAATGCCAGTGAAACGCTGTTTGTCGCCGGTAAAACGCCACGGCTTTCACGTTTCGCATTTAGCGATGATCCAAAATGGGAGTCTGGACATCACGTTCATGACAATGAAACCGAGCTGATTTACGTCAAGAAAGGGGTAGCAAGGTTTACCATCGATTCTTCGTTATATGTCGCGCATGCCGATGACATTGTGGTGATAGAACGTGGCAGGTTGCATGCGGTGGCCTCTGACGTTAACGATCCGGCAACGACGTGTACCTGTGCGCTGTACGGCTTTCAGTTTCAGGGGGCTGAGGAAAATCAGCTACTGCAACCGCATTCTTGCCCGGTAATTGCCGCAGGACAGGGAAAAGAAGTCATTAAAACCTTATTTAATGAGCTAAGTGTGATTTTGCCGCAAAGTAAAAATAGCCAAACATCTTCGTTATGGGACGCATTTGCCTATACGTTAGCAATTCTTTACTACGAAAACTTTAAAAATGCTTATCGTTCGGAGCAGGGATATATTAAAAAAGATGTTCTGATAAAAGATATTCTTTTCTATCTGAATAATAACTATCGCGAAAAAATCACTTTAGAGCAGTTATCGAAAAAATTTCGTGCCAGCGTCAGTTATATCTGCCATGAATTTACCAAAGAGTATCGTATTTCCCCTATTAACTATGTTATTCAACGGCGTATGACGGAAGCGAAATGGTCACTCACTAATACTGAATTATCACAGGCAGAGATCTCCTGGCGTGTGGGTTATGAAAATGTCGATCACTTTGCCAAACTGTTTTTGCGCCATGTCGGCTGTTCGCCCAGCGATTACCGCAGGCAATTTAAAAACTGTTTTGCGGAACAAGAAATCCTATCTGAATTTCCTCAACCAGTAAGTCTTGCCGGATAAATCTGGCGGCGCAGTTTGTTAAGAAGCTGCGCCGCCTGCAGATTATTTGTTCTGATAATCTTTCAGGATCTGCCGACCTGCTACGTAAATCATAATTTCGTCTGTACCGCCGCCGATACGTTCACAACGGACATCACGCCAGAAGCGGGAGACGCGCGCCTCATCGGTATAGCCCAGACCGCCCATGATTTGAATCGCATCATCAATGACTTCCATTGCGGTACGTGCGCAGTACAGTTTTGCCAGCGCCGCGCTGGTGCGCAGTGACTGATGCTGATCGGCTTGCCATGCCACTTTCAACACCATGTTGCGCATGTTGTCGATCTTAATCGCCATCAGCGCCAGTTTTTCCTGGATCATCTGGTTATGACCAATGGGCTTACCAAAAGCGATACGCTGGTTGGCATAGCGGGCGGCATCTTCGAATGCGCATTCGGCAAAGCCGGTGCTGCGCGCGGCGTTGATCAGGCGCTCCATCTCAAAGTTGTACATCACATTGAGGAAACCCATTCCTTCTTCGCCCACCATGTCGCTCTCTTCAACTTCCACGTTGTCGAGATAGACTTCGCAGGTGCTGAGCATATGCCAGCCGATTTTATGCAGTGGATTGATTTTAATGCCGGGTTTACTGGAGTCGACCCACCACAGAGTAAAGGCCTTTTTCGGATCTTTCGGTTGCGGATCGCGCGCCAACACCAGCATATATGGGTACTCTTTCGCACCGGTAATAAAGGTTTTCTGTCCGTTGATGTAAACCTTGCCGTTTTTACGCGTGTAAGTGGTAGTGGCACTGTTGTTGTCTGAGCCTGCGCCTGGCTCTGTCAATGCCAGGGCATAGGCGGGATCACCCGTTTCCAGGGTGCTCTCTGCCGTTTTACGTAGCTGCTCTGCAGAACCGAAACGGCGCATACTGTGAATACATTGACCGTTGGTAATCAAAAATGCCGGAGCACCGCATTTTGACACTTCCATCAGCGCCAGCATTTGGGTGACGTAATCCGCAGGGATACCACCAAATTCTTCCGGCACGCCAAGCATGGAAATACCGTTATCCGCCAGTGCCCGCATAAACTCACGCGGGTATGTCCCGTTTTGATCGCAGGTGCGGAAATACTCTTCCGGAAAGTTAGTCGTAATCAGTTCGCGAATACTGGCCAGCAGCAGTTCTTGTTCTTCAGTTAAAGAAAAATCCATCATTATACTCCTGTTAATGAGCCGCTTCAGGCAGGACAAAACCCATCGCCGCATCGATAAATAATCTTTCGTCCATCAGTTTGAGTTCTGGCGAAATCACTGGGGTGAAATCCATTTTGTCGAGAATATCTTTTTGTAAATCGACGCCAGGAGCGATTTCGATTAAATGCAGGCCGTCTTCTTTTAACGTGAATACGGCGCGCTCAGTGATATAACGAACATCCAGCCCTCGCTCGAGAGCGATTTTTCCGCTGAAAGTTATTTCCGGTAGTTCCCGAATAAATTTCTTCACCCGTCCTTCCTGGACGATATTTAATTTGCCGTCGGTAATTTCTGTTTTTAAACTGCCCGCAGTTAATGTGCCGCAGAAAACGATTTTCTTGGAAGTGGCACTGATATCAATAAATCCACCGGTGCCCATGATTTTACCATTGAATTTATGCACGCCGACGTTACCGTGCTGGTCGACTTCAGCAAAACTCAAATAACAAACATCCAGACCACCACCGTGATAAAAATCAAACTGGGACGTCATATCCAGAATGGCGCGGGTATTCACGTTCGCGCCAAAGGCGATCCCCTGTGAAGTAATACCGCCAATCGGACCTGTTTCTACCGTCAGAATAAAGTCATCAGCACAACCTTCTTCCCGGGCGACCAGGCCAATGCCGTCAGCAATACCGACGCCGACATTCCCCACTGCGCCTTTGCGCATTTCGAATAATGCACGCCGTGCAACTAATTTACGTTGGTTTAGGGGCAGGCTAAGTTTGGTGCTGTCATCAAGAGTGAAGTCACCAGAAATAAAGCGGTTAACCGGCGCACCGCCATACAGTTGGGTTTGATCCGGATCGACCACCACAATATCCACCAGATAACCCGGAATACGGACAGATTTAGGATGCAGCGTGGCTTTCTTAACCATTTTCTGCACCTGCATCATCACAATACCGCCGTTATTGTGCACCGCCTGAGCAATAACCAATGCGTCGAGATACATCACCTCATCTTCAAAAGTGGCGTAGCCTTCGCTGTCGCAGGTGGTAGCGCGAATGAAGGCGATATCTGGCGCTATCGCTTTGTAATAGAGATATTCTTTGTTATCAAACTCGACCAGTTTAATCAGGTCTTCTTTAGTGACTTCATTCAGTTTGCCGCCTTGCTGGCGTGGATCGACAAATGTTCCGATGCCAATATCACTAATAATACCAGGCTGGTGGGCTGCGGCGGCGCGTAAGGTTTGTGTAAGTACACCTTGTGGATAGTTATAAGCAATAATTTTATTTTGTTCTGCGAGATCAGAAATACGCGGCGATTGTCCCCAGTGACCGCATAATGCCCATTTCACCAGACCTTCTTGCGCCAGCGGACTAATACCACGGTCGGCGCGATCGCCAAGCCCTGTTGGACTAATAATCGATAAATTACGTGGTGTTTGAGTCTGTTTATATTTATCAGCAAGAGCAGTAATTAACGTGGTGGCTTCCAGAATACCGCCGCCAGCGCCTAACACACAAAGTGTTGCTTCGTCGGGAATATAATTCACCGCTTCCTGTGCCGACAGGACCGGCACTCGTCCATTAATACGAGGTGGTTTTACAGGTTTCATTGTTAATTCCTGATTCAGGTGTGATTTTCCCTACGCCAGATGGAGAATTAGCGCACAGAGACTCACGAAATATTTTTATTAAATACGGTTAAAAATACTTTTTTTAGTTCGGCGGGAGAGGGTATTCCCGCCGAAAATATTATTGCTTATGCCTGATGTAAAATAGTTAATACCGTACGCAAATCATTTACCGAGATTTGCCCTGGCGCAGAGGCTTTTTTTACCGCACCAAAAGTTGCCGCCGACCCAAATACTTCACCAGCCAGACGAGAAATTACGCCAGTTTTTGCCATCGACATCGTGATGATTGGACGATCGGCATACTGCTCCTGCATCTCCAGGGTCGCGGCAAGCAACGTCAGCACATCGCTGGTACTTTGCGGCATCAGCGCAATCTTAGGAATATCGGCGTCGAAGGACTGCATTTTGCGCAGACGGGCAATGATTTCTTCGGCTTCCGGCGTTTTATGGAAGTCATGGTTGGACATGACTACTTTCACATCATGCGCGTGGGCGTAGGCGACGGTTTCTTTAACCTGATCATCGCCGGTAAATAACTCCAGATCGATCATATCAACCAGGCCGCTGTCGATGGCTGCACGATTGAGTGCAATATAAGCCTCGGTGGAAATCGCCTGCTCGCCGCCTTCTTTGGCACTGCGGAAGGTAAACAGCAGCGGTTTTTCTGGCATGGTTTCACGGAGAATTTTTGCTGCCGCCATGACAGACTCCACATTGGAGAGGTCGGCATAGTGGTCCACACGCCATTCCAGAATATCAAAGTCCGCTTCACGATAGGCGAGAGCTTCGGATTTCACGCTGGCGATATCTTTCGCCATCAGCGAGACGATGATTTTAGGTGCGCCCGTACCAATGACGAGATCTTTTACAGTTACGGTTTTCATTTTTTACCCTTTCTGCACGCGGTCAGCCTGTCAGGCACCGAACCCCATGACCTGTTTAACATATTCCAGAGGGAAATTTTTGCCAGTCCATAACGTGAACTGTTCAGCCCCTTGCCACAACAACATGCCGTATCCATCAATCGTTTTGCAACCCGCTTGTTGCGCCTGCTGCAATAACTTCGTCATATGAGGGTTATACACGCATTCAGTGACCAGAAGTCCCGGATGTAACAGACTGATATCATTAACCAATGATTCATTCTCAAGGGGTTTCATACCCACTTTGGTGCCATTGGTTAAAATGTCGGCGGAAGCCAGGGCTTCTGCAAAGGCTTGCTGATCGGCGAGATCGGTGACTGTCACGACGCAATCGGTGTTTTCGTTAACCCGCTGCGCGAAGGCGAGAGCTTTATCGAAGAACTCATCCCGACGGTTAAAGAGTTTAATTTCTTTTAAACCTTCAATTGCCCCCTGCGCGCCAATTGCCGTTGAGGCACCACCGGCCCCTAATAGCACCATCGTTTTGCCTTTGATATCAAAACCGCTCTCTTTAATGGCGCGAATATGACCCGTGCCGTCGGTGTTATAGCCACGCAGATAGCCATCATCATTAACGATGGTGTTGATGGCTCCCACCAGTTTGGCCGCTGGCGTTAATTCATCAACATATTCACACGCCAGTTGTTTGTTCGGCATTGATACACCAGTTCCGCGCATTTTGAGGGCTTTTAATCCTTCAATTGCTCCGGGAAAACTATCGTTATCCACTTCAAAGGCCATATAGGTAAATGGCAATCCCGCTTTTTCTAAGGCTTTATTCTGCATTTCGGGCGATAAACTGTGGCGGATGGGATAGGCCATCAACCCAATCAATTCGTATTTTGCGGTAACATCCATAATTAACTCCTTTAACCTCTATGCTTAATTGTGTTTAACCGGGTGCTAAATTTATGCTCGCCAAACCGCACATCATTTTCAGGAATAATGAAAACGCGGTAATAGCGGATAAAAACAATAATTGCGGTAATCAGGGCCAGCAGCGCGAAAGTAAAATCGAGAACAATGATATATTGCAGGCCGATGTTCGACAGATAACCGGTAATCAGCGGAATAACAAAGTTAGCCAGTCCACCCATCATCATATATATACTGGTGACTTTGGCTTTGCTTTTGGGGAAAAACTCTGACATGACCGAAACGCCGAGCTGTAAAATGCCGCCAGCTGCTGAGAAACCGATAACAAAGGCTCCGGCATTACACACCAATGGAGAAGGGTACAGGTAGATAATGGCAGCTGTTATTGTTGCCAGTGCAGAGTTAAATACATTAGCCCAGATGGGACGGACCATTTTTTTCAGTAGTGCGGCAAAAATAAAGACACAGACCAGCGAACCCATACTGTAATAAGAGATGGTTTTTAATGCCTCAGCTTCTGACATACCAGCAAAAGCCATCGCATATTTGGGCATCCACACCACAATCACATAAAAGGTCGAGAATGCGGCTACACCGAACAGTACTGATGAAACACCTTCCAGCCAGACTAACGGTTTGCTGTTCATTTGCGGTAATTCATTAGCTACGCTGGCGTCCACCAACTGGCTGGGGAATTTGCTTTTCAACAGCATCAGCGTGATCAGTACAAACAGAATACCCGGAATAATCAGCCCATAGCCGTACCAGATGTTATTGAGCAACATATAGCTCACCAGCATTGGGTAGAACATTTGTCCGAATGACACCATCGCTTTAACCAGTATGACCGCCGAACCAGAGGCTTTCGGAAAGCATTCCATAAGCGCGGGGTAGCCACCCGTATCCAGCGCTGAGTTAGCGATACCTACGCACACTGCCAGACAGTAGGCGAGAGTTAAATTCGGGCAAGCAGGAATACCAAAGAAGAATAGCAGATACATTATTACTGCCATTAATATCACCGCCCGACGACCAAACTTATCGGAGATCACTCCGAAGAATAAAATACTGATCAATCGCCCCAATCCGATACCGGAAATTAAATAGGCAATGCCCGCGTTGTCAGTGGAAAACTTTTCTGCCAAAGATGTCATGTTTTGGGCAAGCGTAATAACACTAATGCCGTGCAGGAAATAGCTGAAGTAAATACAAAGAACAGCCAGGATAAATGGCGTGCTGAAAGCCTTATTTTGAGACATTTTCACAGCTCCTTGCTGAAAGATAATTTCGTTACCGTACGTATTGTTCTCCGACGGTTTACATAATTACTATACTGAAGATAATTTTCCCTGGGTACATGGCATAAAGTTTATGTTTCCAGGAATATTGCATGTCATAGTTTGTTTTTGATCGCGATTTTCCTTAGTTAGCGCAGAAAGAGTTATTTATCCGTAAGATCTTGCATAACCTGAAAAGAATATTGCATTACCCACCCGGAGCGATATTTTCCTTTAGCGTGTGATGCCGCGTTTCTTTGCGACTGCGTAAGCCAATAAACAGTGCCAGTATAAAGCCGATAGCCGCGATGGCGGTATCGAACCACATAATATCGGCAATACTTCTTTGCGAAAGATGAGCCGTAATCAACGGAATGGTAAATGTTGCAATGCTGCCCGCACTGTAATAGATCCCCGTTGCTTTTCCTTTAGCGTAGGGAAAACGTTCCGCCATTAACGTCAGGCCAATTTGTACAACACCGCCTGCGGAGGTAAAACCGATGACGAAAGCAAATATTATCACCACATAAAATGTGGGATGCAGGCAGACGGTGAGCAGGGCGATAAATGAGATAAAGGTGTACAGCATCAGTAATGTTGTTGGGCGAACGGTATTACGAATGAGTGGAGCAGTAATAAATACACACAGTAGCGAACCCACGGTGTAGATACTGAGTAATTTGATCGACATGGTGTATGACATGCCAGCGACAAATTGTCCGTATTGTGCCAGCCACTGGCTAACCAGATAAAACGTTGCCATTGAGATATAGCCATATAGGGAATAACTGGCTAAATCGATAATTGAACAGCGATGTTCCGTAGAGCTGGTGGTTTTCTTTATGACAGGTAAGTGACGACCCGGATGGGGTGGGAACGTACAACGGTATAAAAACAGAGCGTTAATAAACATAATGCCTGCGGCAATCATAAAGGACCAACCGAACCACAGTTCAGCCCACACTAACAGGCTGATAATTAGCGGTAATAAAAACTGTCCGCTGGAAACAAATGCTTTAATTAAAATATTGGCTGTACCCGGTGAGCGTGGAAAAGCTTCCATCAAACTGGGATAGGTGCCTGCATCGAGAAAACTGTTTGCCATTCCCGCCAGAAAGCCAAAAACATAAGCGATAATGATGTTATTGGTGTGCAGGATGCCAAAAAAGAAGGCCATATAGCAGCACATCCCGAGCATGATAAAAGGGCGGCGACCAAAGCGATCGGATAATAATCCTGCAAAAAGCAAGACACTTAATCGACCAATGCCCAGTGATGAGATAACTATCGAGACGCCCGCGGCATTAGTCTGCCAAAGCGTCTCCAGCGAGGCCATATTCAGGCTCATCAAAATGACGCCCATACCATGCACCAGGTAATTAAAATACAACCCAAGTGCGGTAGGGTAATAGGGATTTTTCATAGGTTCTACTTAGCAAAGGTGCTTTAAAAAGTGTAGCGATGTTGTGTCAGTATCCGTTCATTATTGTTGTAACAACGACAATTCCTTTCTGTGGAGAAATTAACAAAGCCGCTCCAGATCGTGTGCATATAATTCAGCGGCTACCGATTGATAGATCTTCCAGTCAATAAAATTGCCATCAGGGTAGACTTGTTGAAACGCGGTTAAGTCGGGGAAAAAACGCATGGTGTTGTTGCCGATGCGGTTATTTATTTTCTCTATGATGGCATGAAGATGTTTTTTTCGTTGCTGACGCATAGCCAACAGTTGCTCGACTACACAATCAGGAATGGCGCATTTGCCATTTTCCCACTGACGCCAGCTTTCACTGTTACCGGTCTGGGCAATCCAGGTCGCGCATTCATCAATAGTCATGGCAAAAATATGGCGAAGTGCCTGGAGTTCATAAGCGTTCATCGTGTAATGGCTGCATGAAATAAACAATAAAATATAAATAACATTATCAGCCTGCTGACGGCTTGAAGAGAGTCACAGTATCTTGTGCAACATTATTGGAAAGAGTGAGGGGCGAGGTAGCGAAGCAGAAAAATGTTAAAAAAAAGCCCATCGTGGGAGATGGGCAAAGACTACACACAGCAATTCGTTGTTTCACTCAGGGGATTTCCATGCTTATAAATCAATATGTTGATTTATAACCGTGAGCTAATAGTAGGCATACGGACTTTTTGCGTCGATCAGATTCGTCTCATTAGTTTAAAAACTGTAAAGAATTTGCGACAGGTACTACCAGCTGAATAGCGGTAAGCAGGAAAATATGGGGAAGAGCAAGCAAATATCAATTAGCAGGGGTTAACAATCAGGCGGCAGAGCCGCCTGATGAGAAATTACTTATTCGATTTCTCGATTTCGCCAAGTTCTTCGAGAATTTCTTCCGGTTGGTCCGTCGGCGGTGGGACTTCTTCCACCCACGCGGCAAACAGACGCCAGGAAACGGCTAACAGAACCGGACCAATAAACAGACCGATCATCCCGAAAGCAATCAAACCACCAATAACGCCAGAGAGGATCAGGATCAGCGGTAAATCGGCACCCATGCGAATTAACATTGGGCGGATGACGTTATCGAGCGTGCCAACCACACCGCTCCAAACTAACAATACCGTTCCCCAGGTGGTATCGCCAGTCCAGTAGAGCCAGATAATCGCCGGAATCAGTACCGGCAACGGTCCAAGCTGGACAAGGCAGGAGAGGATCATTAACACCGTTAGCAAAGTTGCATAAGGTACGCCGGATACGGCGAGGCCGATACCGCCAAGCACTGCCTGTACTAACGCCGTCACCACCACACCCAGCGCCACCGCGCGGATAGCCTGTGCCGCCAGCAGCACGGCGGCATCTCCGCGAACGCCTGCCAGACGGGTTGCAAAATGGCGAATGCCTTGTGCCACCTGTTCACCGCGCCAGTACAGCAGGGCGCTGAAGAGAAGCATCAGCGCACAATGCACCATAAAGCGCCCGATATGCGCCGCCTGCCCAACGAACCAGGTGGTGGTGGTGCCAATATAAGGACGGACTTTCGCCATGATCGCCGTCCCCCCCATATCCAGCAAATTGTGCCAGCCTGCATATAGCTTCGCGCCAATCACCGGAATGGTATTAAGCCACGCCAGATCGGGTAACGTCATGTCACCACTGGAAATGGCTTTAATTAGCGGGCCGCTGCCGTCGACGATACTGTTAACCAGCAAAGCAATAGGGATGATAAACACCATCACTAATAACAGCGTCATCACCAGAACGGCGAGAGAGCGGCGACCAAACATGATCTTTTGCAAACGTAACAATACCGGCCAGGTGGCGATAACCACTGTACCGGCCCATGCAAAGCCGAGAATAAAGGGTTGTACAATCCACAGACATGCCACAATCATGATGGCTAAAAACAGCACCGAAAGCAGAATTTGTGCGACATCCCTGGGCTGACGAACATTTACCATAACTACTTTTCACCTTTTTTGTGCGTCAAATCGTCGACGCGACGTGAACACGCGAAACTCACCTGCATAATGATGAGCAATTTCAGCGGTTTTTAACAGGTCGATTCTGCCCTTAATTCTGATGGGCGTGTTAGAAAAAAATGTGGTACAACAACTCAGGCAACACGCAAACGATTAATCTCTCATCACAGACCGCAGGAAAGGGTCAATATAATGATTCCACAGATTTCCCAGGCACCCGGCGTCGTTCAACTGGTGCTTAATTTTTTGCAAGAGCTGGAGCAACAGGGTTTTACCGGCGATACGGCGACAAGTTATGCCGATCGTCTGACAATGTCGACTGACAACAGTATTTACCAACTTCTCCCCGATGCGGTGGTATTTCCGCGTTCAACCGCAGATGTAGCGCTGATCGCCCGTCTTGCCGCGCAGGAACGCTATTCATCGTTGATCTTTACCCCCCGCGGCGGCGGCACCGGCACTAACGGTCAGGCGCTCAACCAGGGGATTATTGTTGATATGTCCCGCCATATGAACCGCATCATCGAAATTAACCCTGAAGAGGGCTGGGTGCGCGTTGAGGCCGGGGTGATTAAAGACCAACTCAATCAGTACCTGAAACCCTTTGGCTACTTTTTTGCGCCAGAACTTTCGACCAGCAACCGGGCAACGCTCGGCGGGATGATCAATACCGATGCATCCGGTCAGGGATCGCTGGTCTATGGCAAAACGTCAGATCACGTACTTGGCGTACGCGCGGTGTTGTTGGGGGGCGATATTCTCGATACGCAACCTTTACCCGTCGAACTGGCGGAAACGCTGGGTAAATCCAATACCATAATCGGGCGAATTTATAACACGGTTTATCAACGTTGCCGTCAGCAACGCCAGTTAATCATCGACAACTTCCCCAAGCTTAACCGCTTTCTTACCGGTTACGATCTGCGTCATGTCTTTAACGATGAGATGACCGGGTTCGACCTGACGCGCATTCTGACGGGTTCAGAAGGGACGCTGGCCTTTATTACCGAAGCGCGACTGGATATTACGCGCTTGCCTAAAGTACGCCGTCTGGTGAACGTCAAATATGACTCTTTTGACTCCGCGCTGCGTAACGCGCCGTTTATGGTTGAGGCGCGGGCGCTTTCGGTAGAGACGGTGGACTCAAAAGTGCTCAACCTTGCGCGGGAAGATATTGTCTGGCATTCCGTCAGCGAGTTGATTACCGATGTGCCTGATAAAGAGATGCTCGGGCTGAACATTGTGGAATTTGCCGGTGATGATGAGGCACTGATTGACGAGCGAGTTAATGCACTCTGTGTGCGGCTTGATGAGCTGATTGCCAGCCAACAGGCAGGAGTGATCGGCTGGCAGGTGTGCCGCGAGCTGGCGGGTGTTGAACGTATCTATGCGATGCGCAAAAAAGCCGTTGGTCTGCTTGGCAATGCCAAAGGTGCTGCTAAGCCAATTCCGTTTGCTGAGGATACCTGCGTACCGCCGGAACACCTGGCGGATTATATTGCTGAATTTCGCGCGCTGCTCGACAGCCACGGCTTAAGCTACGGTATGTTCGGTCACGTCGACGCAGGTGTCTTGCACGTCCGTCCAGCACTGGATATGTGCGATCCGCAACAGGAGATTTTGATGAAGCAAATCTCTGATGATGTAGTGGCGCTTACCGCGAAATACGGTGGTTTGTTGTGGGGCGAACACGGCAAAGGTTTTCGCGCCGAATACAGCCCGGCGTTTTTTGGTGAGGAACTTTTTGCAGAACTGCGTAAAGTGAAAGCGGCGTTTGATCCGCATAACCGACTCAACCCCGGGAAGATTTGCCCGCCAGAAGGTCTCGATGCGCCGATGATGAAAGTGGACGCGGTGAAGCGCGGTACATTCGATCGACAGATCCCCATTGCGGTACGCCAGCAGTGGCGTGGTGCAATGGAGTGTAACGGCAACGGTTTATGCTTCAACTTTGATGCTCGTAGTCCGATGTGTCCGTCGATGAAGATCACCCAGAACCGGATTCATTCACCGAAAGGGCGCGCAACGCTGGTACGTGAATGGCTGCGTTTGTTGGCGGATCGCGGCGTTGACCCACTCAAACTGGAACAAGAACTGCCTGAATCCGGCGTCAGTTTGCGGACGTTAATTGCCCGCACGCGCAATAGCTGGCATGCGAATAAAGGCGAATATGACTTCTCACACGAAGTCAAAGAGGCGATGTCGGGCTGTCTGGCCTGTAAAGCTTGTTCGACCCAGTGCCCCATCAAAATTGATGTGCCGGAGTTTCGCTCTCGTTTTCTGCAGCTCTATCACACCCGTTATTTACGCCCTCTGCGCGACCACCTTGTCGCTACGGTCGAGAGCTACGCACCGCTGATGGCACGCGCGCCGAAAACCTTTAACTTCTTCATTAACCAGCCGCTGGTGCGCAAACTCTCGGAAAAACATATTGGCATGGTTGATTTGCCGCTGCTGTCGGTCCCCTCGCTGCAACAACAAATGGTGGGGCATCGCTCGGCAAACATGACGCTGGAACAGCTTGAAGCTCTCAATGCAGAGCAGAAAGCGCGCACGGTGCTGGTGGTGCAGGACCCCTTTACCAGCTATTACGATGCTCAAGTGGTGGCGGATTTTGTCCGTCTGGTCGAAAAATTAGGTTTCCAGCCCGTGTTACTGCCATTTTCGCCAAATGGAAAAGCCCAGCATATCAAAGGTTTTCTTAATCGTTTTGCGAAGACGGCGAAAAAGACGGCGGATTTCCTCAACCGTATGGCGAAGCTGGGTATGCCAATGGTAGGCGTCGACCCGGCGCTGGTACTTTGTTATCGCGATGAATATAAACTGGCTCTGGGCGAGGAGCGTGGCGAGTTTAACGTCTTACTGGCAAATGAATGGCTGGCAAGCGCACTTGAGTCACAGCCAGTGGCTACAGTCAGCGGTGAATCATGGTATTTCTTTGGTCACTGTACCGAAGTTACCGCCTTGCCGGGCGCGCCAGCACAATGGGCCGCGATATTTGCCCGTTTTGGCGCGAAACTGGAAAATGTCAGCGTGGGGTGCTGCGGCATGGCAGGGACTTACGGACATGAAGCGAAAAACCATAAAAATTCGCTCGGGATCTATGAATTATCCTGGCATCAGGCTATGCAGCGACTGCCGCGTAACCGCTGTCTGGCGACCGGATATTCCTGCCGTAGTCAGGTAAAACGGGTTGAAGGCACAGGGGTACGCCATCCTGTGCAGGCTTTACTGGAGATTATTAAATGATATGGAAACGAAAAATCACCCTGGAAGCACTGAATGCTATGGGGGAAGGAAACATGGTGGGATTGCTGGATATTCGCTTTGAACATATTGGTGATGACACCCTTGAAGCGACAATGCCAGTAGACTCACGGACAAAGCAGCCTTTCGGGTTGCTGCATGGAGGTGCATCCGTGGTACTGGCCGAAAGTATCGGTTCCGTTGCCGGTTATTTATGTACCGAAGGTGAGCAAAAAGTGGTTGGTCTGGAAATCAATGCTAACCACGTCCGCTCGGCACGAGAAGGGCGGGTGCGCGGCGTATGCAAACCGTTGCATCTCGGTTCGCGTCACCAGGTCTGGCAGATTGAAATCTTCGATGAGAAAGGGCGTTTGTGCTGTTCGTCACGATTGACGACCGCTATTTTGTGACGTTGTCACCAGAAAAGTGTGACGCATATTGCTTTTGGTTATTATCTGCACAGTAAACGGTGGTATACTGTGCAGGTCTTGTCTAAAAGCGAGGATGCTATGTCTACTCAACTTGATCCCACCCAACTGGCCATTGAATTTTTACGCCGTGACCAAAGCAATCTTTCACCTGCCCAATATCTCAAGCGTCTGAAACAATTAGAACTTGAATTTGCTGACCTGCTTACTCTCTCTTCTGCTGAATTAAAAGAAGAAATCTACTTCGCCTGGCGTCTGGGCGTGCATTGATCCTGATTTAATGTCGCGAGTTCGCCAAATCGGCCTGGATTAATCTTCGTCCAGGTTCGAGGGCCTTTTTAATACAGCCTATCTACCCGCCTGATAACGTTCAAAAATAATACAAATCGCAGTTTGTGTTAAAACAGTGGGTTAGCTTTATGAGATTATCCTTATCGCCCCTTCAAGAGCTAAGCTACTGTGAGTGCCGGAGATAAGCGCCGGATGGGGTAGAAACCCTTAAGCCTGTGTCGCACAGACTTAAGGGTTTTCTTATTTCTGAACGCTGCACTTTTTTACCTATCTCTTAAATAGTCATTTTCAATACAACTTTTTCTTTTTCATCACAGCCTTAATGCTCCTTAGATAATAATCATTATCTAACAATGAGATACCTAATTCTTAGCGTGCCTGTTAACCCACACATCAGGGTCTATGCTTATTAAAAGCAGGAAAAAAGCATGTTTTACGCTAAAGCCCCTGCGTTTGCTGGGTTGAACTGATAATCATTATCACTAACATGCTGTTATACGCTGAAAGCGATGAAGTGAGGTAAATCGATGGACATGCATTCAGGAACCTTTAATCCACAGGATTTCGCCTGGCAGGGCTTAACGCTGACACCCGCAGCCGCTGTCCACATCCGCGAGCTGGTGGCAAAGCAGCCGGGTATGATCGGCGTGCGCTTAGGCGTGAAGCAAACAGGCTGCGCGGGCTTTGGCTATGTGCTCGATAGTGTTAGCGAGCCGGACAAAGACGATCTGCTGTTTGAACACGACGGCGCGAAGCTGTTTGTCCCGCTGCAAGCGATGCCTTTTATTGATGGCACGGAAGTCGATTTCGTTCGCGAAGGACTTAATCAGATATTCAAATTTCACAACCCTAAAGCCCAGAATGAATGTGGCTGTGGCGAAAGCTTTGGGGTATAGGCGGTACTATGTCTCGTAATACTGAAGCAACTGACGATGTCAAAACCTGGACCGGCGGCCCGCTGAATTATAAAGAAGGATTCTTCACCCAGTTAGCCACCGATGAGCTGGCAAAGGGGATAAACGAAGAGGTGGTGCGCGCAATTTCGGCGAAGCGTAATGAGCCGGAGTGGATGCTGGAGTTTCGTCTCAACGCCTATCACGCATGGCTGGAGATGGAAGAACCGCACTGGTTGAAAGCGCACTACGACAAGCTGAATTATCAGGATTACAGCTACTACTCGGCACCATCGTGCGGTAATTGTGACGACAACTGCGCGTCTGAACCCGGCGCGGTGCAGCAAACTGGCGCGAACGCCTTTTTAAGTAAAGAGGTGGAGGCGGCGTTTGAGCAGTTGGGCGTTCCCGTGCGGGAAGGCAAAGAGGTGGCAGTGGATGCCATTTTCGACTCTGTTTCGGTTGCCACTACTTATCGCGAAAAACTGGCGGAGCAGGGAATTATTTTTTGTTCCTTTGGCGAGGCGATCCACGATCACCCGGAACTGGTGCGTAAATATCTCGGCACCGTGGTGCCGGGGAATGACAACTTCTTTGCCGCACTTAATGCGGCGGTAGCCTCTGACGGTACGTTTATTTATGTGCCTAAAGGCGTGCGTTGCCCGATGGAACTTTCCACCTATTTTCGCATTAACGCGGAAAAAACCGGGCAGTTTGAGCGCACCATTCTGGTGGCCGACGAAGACAGCTACGTTAGCTACATTGAAGGCTGTTCCGCTCCGGTGCGTGACAGCTATCAGTTACACGCGGCGGTGGTGGAAGTCATCATCCATAAAAACGCCGAGGTGAAATATTCCACGGTACAAAACTGGTTCCCTGGCGATAACAACACCGGCGGTATTCTCAACTTCGTCACCAAGCGTGCTTTGTGCGAAGGCGAAAACAGCAAAATGTCATGGACGCAATCAGAAACCGGGTCAGCGATTACGTGGAAATATCCCAGCTGCATTTTGCGCGGCGATAACTCCATTGGTGAGTTTTACTCAGTGGCGCTGACCAGCGGTCATCAGCAAGCGGATACCGGCACCAAGATGATCCACATCGGTAAAAACACCAAATCGACCATTATATCGAAAGGGATCTCTGCCGGACATAGTCAGAACAGTTATCGCGGCTTAGTGAAAATCATGCCGACGGCAACCAATGCGCGCAATTTCACTCAGTGCGACTCAATGCTGATTGGCGCTAATTGTGGGGCGCATACCTTCCCGTATGTCGAATGTCGCAATAACAGCGCACAACTGGAGCACGAGGCAACGACATCACGTATTGGTGAAGATCAACTGTTTTACTGCCTGCAACGCGGGATCAGCGAAGAAGACGCCATCTCGATGATTGTTAACGGTTTCTGCAAAGACGTGTTCTCAGAACTGCCGCTGGAATTTGCCGTTGAAGCACAAAAACTCCTCGCCATCAGTCTTGAACACAGCGTCGGATAAGGAATAAACATGTTAAGTATTAAAGATTTACACGTCAGCGTGGAAGATAAAGCTATCCTGCGTGGATTAAGCCTCGACGTTCGTCCCGGCGAAGTTCACGCCATTATGGGGCCAAACGGTTCGGGCAAAAGTACCTTATCGGCAACGCTTGCCGGGCGAGAAGATTATGAAGTGACGAGCGGCACGGTTGAGTTTAAAGGCAAAGATTTGCTTGCGCTGTCGCCGGAAGATCGTGCAGGTGAAGGCATCTTTATGGCCTTCCAGTATCCGGTGGAAATTCCCGGCGTCAGTAACCAGTTTTTCCTGCAAACGGCACTTAATGCGGTGCGCAGCTATCGCGGCCAGGAAACGCTCGACCGCTTTGATTTTCAGGATTTGATGGAAGAGAAAATCGCTCTCCTGAAGATGCCGGAAGATTTATTAACCCGTTCGGTAAACGTTGGTTTTTCCGGCGGCGAGAAAAAGCGCAACGATATTTTGCAAATGGCGGTGCTGGAACCGGAGTTATGCATTCTTGATGAGTCAGACTCCGGGCTGGATATTGACGCATTAAAAGTGGTTGCCGATGGCGTGAACTCGCTGCGTGACGGCAAGCGTTCATTCATCATTGTTACGCACTACCAACGCATTCTCGACTACATCAAGCCTGATTACGTCCATGTGCTGTATCAGGGACGAATTGTGAAATCCGGCGATTTCACGTTGGTCAAACAACTGGAGGAGCAGGGTTATGGCTGGCTTACCGAACAGCAGTAACGCACTGCAACAGTGGCATCATTTGTTTGAAGCTGAAGGGGCGAAACGCTCCCCGCAAGCACAGCAGCATTTACAACAATTGCTGCGTACCGGACTGCCGACACGTAAACATGAAAACTGGAAATATACGCCGCTGGACGGGCTGACCAATAGCCAGTTTGTCAGCATTGCGGGGGAGATATCCCCACAGCAGCGTGATGCCTTAGCGTTAACATTAGACGCCGTGCGGCTGGTGTTTGTCGATGGACGTTACGTGCCCGCACTGAGCGATGCAACTGAAGGCAGCGGATATGAAGTGAGCATTAACGACGACCGTCAGGGGTTACCCGACGCTATTCAGGCGGAAGTGTTTCTGCATTTGACGGAAAGCCTGGCACAAAGCGTGACGCATATCGCCGTGAAGCGCGGTCAACGGCCGGCAAAGCCATTGCTGTTAATGCATATCACCCAAGGCGTGGCAGGTGAAGAGGTGAATACTGCCCATTACCGGCATCATCTGGATCTGGCGGAAGGTGCCGAAGCAACGGTGATCGAACATTTTGTCAGCCTTAATGATGCTCGTCACTTCACCGGCGCACGGTTCACTATCAACGTCGCAGCGAACGCCCATTTGCAGCATATCAAGCTGGCGTTTGAAAACCCGCTCAGTCACCACTTTGCTCATAACGATTTGTTGCTGGCTGATGATGCCACCGCATTTAGCCACAGTTTCCTGCTGGGTGGCGCAGTGTTACGACACAACACCAGTACGCAACTCAATGGCGAAAACAGCACGGTGCGGATCAATAGCCTGGCGATGCCGGTGAAAAACGAGGTGTGTGATACTCGTACCTGGCTGGAACACAATAAAGGTTTTTGTAACAGCCGACAGTTGCACAAAACTATCGTCAGCGACAAAGGCCGCGCGGTATTTAACGGTTTGATCAACGTCGCGCAGCACGCCATCAAAACGGATGGTCAGATGACCAACAATAATCTGCTGATGGGCAAACTGGCGGAAGTGGATACTAAACCGCAGCTGGAAATCTATGCAGATGATGTGAAATGCAGCCACGGCGCGACGGTGGGGCGTATTGATGACGAACAGATGTTTTATCTGCGCTCGCGCGGGATCAATCAGCAAGATGCCCAGCAGATGATCATTTACGCCTTTGCTGCCGAACTGACGGAAGCACTGCGTGATGAGGGGCTTAAACAGCAGGTGCTGGCCCGAATCGGTCAACGACTGCCAGGAGGTGCAAGATGACTTTTTCCGTCGACAAAGTGCGGGCCGACTTTCCGGTGCTTTCTCGTGAGGTAAACGGTTTGCCGCTGGCTTATCTCGACAGTGCCGCCAGTGCGCAGAAACCAAGCCAGGTGATTGACGCCGAGGCTGAGTTTTATCGTCACGGCTACGCGGCGGTGCATCGCGGTATTCATACCTTAAGCGCCCAGGCGACCGAGAAAATGGAGAACGTGCGCAAGCGGGCATCGCTGTTTATTAATGCCCGTTCGGCGGAAGAACTGGTGTTCGTCCGCGGCACGACGGAAGGGATCAATCTGGTCGCCAATAGCTGGGGCAACAGCAATGTGCGGGCGGGCGATAACATCATCATCAGTCAGATGGAGCACCACGCTAACATTGTCCCCTGGCAGATGCTTTGTGCACGCGTTGGCGCAGAGCTGCGTGTGATCCCGCTCAACCCCGACGGTACTCTGCAACTGGAGACGCTGCCTACGCTGTTTGATGAGAAAACTCGCCTGCTGGCAATTACTCATGTCTCCAACGTGCTTGGGACAGAAAATCCGCTGGCGGAGATGATCACACTTGCGCATCAACATGGCGCAAAAGTGCTGGTGGATGGCGCTCAGGCGGTGATGCATCATCCGCTGGATGTTCAGGCGCTGGATTGCGATTTTTATGTGTTCTCCGGGCATAAACTGTATGGCCCTACCGGAATTGGCATTCTTTATGTCAAAGAAGCCTTGTTGCAGGAGATGCCGCCGTGGGAAGGGGGCGGTTCTATGATCGCCACCGTCAGCCTGAGTGAAGGCACTACCTGGACCAAAGCACCATGGCGGTTTGAAGCCGGTACACCCAATACCGGAGGTATCATTGGTCTTGGCGCGGCGCTGGAGTATGTTTCGGCGCTGGGGCTTAATAACATAGCCGAGTATGAACAGAATCTGATGCATTACGCGCTATCACAGTTGGAATCTGTACCGGATCTCACTCTCTATGGCCCACAAAACAGGCTTGGCGTTATTGCTTTTAATCTCGGTAAACACCACGCCTATGATGTTGGCAGTTTTCTCGATAATTACGGCATTGCTGTGCGTACCGGACATCACTGCGCAATGCCATTAATGGCCTATTACAACGTCCCTGCGATGTGTCGGGCATCGCTGGCCATGTATAACACCCATGAAGAAGTGGATCGTCTGGTGACCGGCCTGCAACGTATTCACCGTCTGCTGGGATAACAGGGAGGCACTATGGCTTTATTGCCGGATAAAGAAAAATTGCTGCGTAATTTTTTACGCTGCGCCAACTGGGAAGAGAAATATCTCTACATTATTGAGTTGGGTCAGCGTCTGCCAGAATTACGTGACGAAGACAAAAGCCCGCAAAATAGCATCCAGGGCTGCCAGAGTCAGGTGTGGATTGTGATGCGTCAAAATGCGCAGGGAATTATTGAATTACAGGGCGACAGCGATGCGGCCATTGTAAAAGGGCTTATTGCGGTCGTCTTTATTCTTTACGATCAAATGACGCCGCAGGATATTGTCAATTTCGATGTGCGCCCGTGGTTTGAAAAAATGGCGCTCACCCAACATCTCACCCCATCACGCTCACAAGGTCTGGAAGCGATGATTCGCGCAATTCGCGCCAAAGCCGCTGCACTTAGCTAAACTAAAGGGACAGCTTTCATCCGGTTGGCTCACATTGCCGGGTGGTCAATGTTTACACTGGCCTGCACAGGAGTGTTTTGGTTTCAGGTGAACATAAGCGCCATCCGACGTTTCAGCGTGAGTCTCCGGCAAATACAGGAGGTTTACAATGAAACGCGCGTCTTTGCTTACACTCACGCTTATCGGCGCTTTTAGCGCCATCCAGGCTGCCTGGGCGGTTGATTATCCGCTACCACCAACCGGCAGTCGACTGGTTGGGCAAAATCAAACGTATACGGTGCAAGAAGGGGAAAAAAAACTTCAGGCCATCGCCCGACGTTTTGATACTGCGGCAATGTTGATCCTTGAAGCCAATAACACTATCGCCCCGGTGCCAAAACCCGGTACGACGATAACTATTCCTTCACAACTATTATTACCTGATGCGCCGCGTCAGGGGATTATTGTAAACCTTGCAGAGCTGCGCCTTTATTATTATCCGCCGGGAGAAAATATCGTGCAGGTTTATCCGATAGGTATTGGTTTGCAGGGGCTGGAAACGCCGGTGATGGAAACGCGTGTGGGGCAGAAAATCCCTAACCCAACCTGGACGCCTACGGCGGGCATTCGTCAACGTTCGCTGGAGCGTGGCATTAAATTACCACCGGTCGTTCCTGCCGGGCCCAATAACCCACTAGGACGTTACGCACTGCGCCTCGCGCATGGTAATGGCGAATACCTCATTCATGGCACCAGTGCGCCGGACAGCGTCGGTTTGCGCGTCAGTTCGGGCTGTATTCGCATGAATGCACCGGATATTAAAGCTTTATTCTCCAGCGTGCGGACGGGAACACCGGTGAAAGTGATCAACGAACCGGTGAAATATTCCGTGGAACCTAACGGGATGCGTTATGTTGAAGTACATCGACCACTATCGGCAGAAGAACAGCAGAACGTTCAGACAATGCCGTACACGCTGCCAGCAGGCTTTACGCAATTTAAAGACAATAAGGCTGTAGATCAGAAGTTAGTCGATAAAGCGTTGTATCGTCGGGCAGGGTATCCGGTTGCGGTGAGCAGTGGAGCAACTCCCGCAGCCAGCAATGCGCCTTCAGTAGAGTCAGCGCAGAATGGGGAACCAGAGCAAGGGAATATGTTACGCGCGACGCAGTAGCGGTAAATAGCAGGCAAAAAAAATGGCGCACAATGTGCGCCATTTTTCACTTCACAGGTACTATTACTTGCGGTATTTAGTAGCCATGTTGTCCAGACGCTGGTTAGCACGAGCTGCGTCATCTTTAGCAGCCTGAACGTCGGAACGCATTGCGTTCACGTCGTTGCTCAGCTGGTCAACTTTAGCGTTCAGAGTCTGAACGTCAGAAGACAGCTGATCGATTTTAGCGTTGCTGGAGCAACCTGCCAGCAGAGTAGAACCCAGGATTACCGCGCCCAGTACCAGTTTAGTAGCTTTCATTATTAATACCCTCTAGATTGAGTTAATCTCCATGTAGCGTTACAAGTATTACACAAACTTTTTTATGTTGAGAATATTTTTTTGATGGGAAGGCACTTATTTTTGATCGTTCGCTCAAAGAAGCATCGAACGCTGGGTTTTAGATAAAAAAATTGAGAGAAAACAGGATGCTTCCATCGGATTCATCTTAGATAAAGTGAGATTATATAGTGAAATCCGATTTGATTTTTTATTGCTTCTGGTTATCGATTAAATAAAAAAAGCGCCCATCAGGGCGCTTCGATATACAAATTAATTCACAAAAGCAATATTACAGGACGTGAACAGATGCGGTGTTAGTAGTGCCGCTCGGTACCAGTGCACCAGAAACCATAACTACGACGTCACCTTTGTGTGCCAGACCGCTCTGCAGAGCCAGTTCTTTACCCAGACGGTAGAAATCATCAGTAGATGTGATCTCTTTAACCAGCTGCGGCACAACACCTTTGCTCAGTACTAACTGGTGAGCCGTTTTTTCGTTGGTGGTCAGTGCCAGGATGGTGGCATCCGGGAAGTATTTACGTACTGCGCGAGCAGATTTACCGCCCTGAGTAGCAACCACGATCAGTGGAGCATCCAGTTTTTCAGCAGTTTCAACGGCACCACGGCATACCGCTTCGGTAATACGCAGTTTACGGTTGTCATTGTTGAACTCGAGACGGCTGTTCATCACGCGGTCGGTACGTTCGCAGATGGTCGCCATGATAGAAACCGCTTCCAGCGGGTATTTACCTTTTGCGGATTCACCAGACAGCATCACTGCGTCAGTACCGTCGAGGATGGCGTTTGCAACGTCACCGGCTTCTGCGCGAGTCGGGCGTGGGTTTTTGATCATGGAATCCAGCATCTGGGTCGCAGTGATAACGACTTTACGTGCACGGATACATTTTTCGATCATCATCTTCTGGGCGAAGATAACTTCTTCTACCGGGATTTCTACACCCAGGTCGCCACGCGCAACCATGATGCCGTCAGAGGCTTCGAGGATTTCGTCGAAGTTGTTGAGGCCTTCCTGGTTTTCGATTTTGGAGATGATGTGGATGTTTTCGCCGCCGTGCGCTTTCAGGTGCTCACGGATTTCGATAACGTCAGAACGCTTACGAATAAAGGAAGCAGCAACAAAGTCTACGCCTTGTTCGCAACCAAAGATCAGGTCCTGTTTGTCTTTTTCAGCCAGTGCTGGCAGGGCAATGGAAACGCCAGGCAGGTTCACACCTTTGTTTTCGCCCAGGTCGCCGTTGTTCAGCACTTTACAGATAACTTTGTTACCTTCAATGGCGGTAACTTCCATACCGATCAGACCGTCGTCAACCAGTACGGTGTTGCCAACAGACAGGTCAGTAGTGAAACCTTCATACGTTACCGCAACCATTTCGCTGTTGCCGATAACAGATTTATCAGTAGTGAAAGTAAAGGTCTGACCCGCTTTCAGAGAAACGTCGTTACCGCCTTCCAGTTTCATGGTGCGGATTTCTGGACCTTTGGTATCAAGCAGGATAGCGGCGGTTTTACCAGTTTTGCTCATCACGTTGCGCAGATTCTGAATGCGCTGACCGTGTTCTGCATAGTCACCATGAGAGAAGTTCAGACGCATAACGTTCATGCCAGCGTCCAGCATTTTAGCTAACATCTCTTCAGATTCGGTTTTCGGTCCGATGGTGCAAACAATTTTGGTCTTTTTCATGACAGTCTTAGTCTTTAAGTTGAGAAGGATGGGAGAAACTTGCTTTCTGGGCGCACTGCCGGAAAGCGAATCCGGTATTACGAAAGTGGTTGTGCCTCGCTCTAAGGATAGGTGACATCGAAAAAGCGTGCAGAGGAATGTGTGCTTGTGTCTCAGCCCAACGTGAGTGCCTGTTTTTGAGTCGTTGAGTTCTACAGTCCAAAGTGCTGAAACCATTCAAGAGTCAATTGGCGCGCATTATACGCTGAAATTAATCCAAAAGGAAAACAAAAACAGCGTTTCAAAAAATATACAACTTGTAAGACAATAAATTGTTATCAAAGATTCAGCGTTCCAGGGAAAAGGTTACGCAAAAACTTCGTTGTTTGCGCAACGTCTGGTGCCGGGGTTGTCAGTGTGAGGATAAGTGAAAGTTCATCCGGTGTATAAATACATCATCGCTCAATTGCTACAGTTAAAATAATTTATCACGTTATTTGTCTGATTTTGTTTGATTTTTGTTTAATTGGTTAGATTGATATATGCTGATAGTTGGCATGATAAATAGGTATAAAGAATGGGAAACCGGACAAAAGAGGATGAACTGTACCGAGAAATGTGCAGAGTTGTCGGTAAAGTTGTGCTGGAAATGCGCGATCTGGGGCAGGAACCAAAGCATATTGTTATCGCAGGCGTATTACGTACAGCATTAGCCAATAAACGCATTCAGCGCAGTGAGCTGGAAAAGCAGGCGATGGAAACAGTCATTAACGCACTGGTAAAATGACCATTCAGGATGAGGCGGTAAGCTTCATCCTGATATTGTTAGTTCAGTTGCGGTCCAGTTAATCATTCTAAATAACAACTGCTGAAATTATACGAATTTCGGTGTATATTTTAATTTATAGCGATAAAGTTATTTTTATTTTCTGCGATGAACTTCACAAATAATTGTCGGTTAAGTTAAATTTATTTCAAATGATAATAAATATCAGTTCACTTATAATTTCTTGCTTTGTGATTTTAATTGATAACGATCAATGTTAAGAGCCCAGAATAATCACATTATTTTTTCTCCTAGCCATAAAGGATTAGTTTATCAGCGTTAAATCTTTTCTCATACACTATCGGGTTAGGGAAAATATCTGGTGTTGAGGACAGAGTCAGCAGCGTATTAGTTGAGTGCCTAATATCAGGCTGCTGAATTGTCAGCACTGTGTTTGCGAAGAGGATGCGAAATAAATGAACCCGGTTGATCGTCCACTATTAAATATTGGCTTAACGCGATTAGAATTCTTGCGTATATCAGGAAAAGGCCTTGCTGGTTTAACAATTGCCCCTGCTTTACTGTCACTTTTGGGTTGCAAACAGGAAGATATTGATAGCGGCACAGTAGGGTTGATAAATACACCCAAAGGGGTGCTGGTGACCCAACGTGCGCGATGCACGGGTTGCCACCGCTGTGAAATCTCTTGTACCAACTTCAACGATGGCTCAGTAGGGACATTCTTCTCCCGTATCAAAATCCATCGCAATTATTTCTTTGGCGACAACGGGGTTGGCTCTGGCGGCGGCCTGTATGGCGATCTCAACTATACCGCGGATACCTGCCGTCAATGCAAAGAGCCGCAATGCATGAACGTCTGCCCGATTGGTGCGATTACCTGGCAGCAGAAAGAAGGCTGTATTACCGTCGATCATAAACGTTGTATTGGCTGTAGCGCCTGTACTACGGCATGCCCGTGGATGATGGCCACCGTAAATACTGAAAGTAAAAAATCCTCGAAATGTGTGTTATGCGGTGAATGCGCAAACGCCTGCCCAACAGGGGCGTTAAAAATTATCGAGTGGAAAAATATTACTGTGTGAATCTTGCAAAGGAAAAAATCATGGCTAACGGTTGGACAGGTAATATATTAAGAGTCAATCTCACGACAGGAAATATTACCCTCGAAGATTCCAGTAAGTTTAAAAGTTTTGTCGGTGGCATGGGCTTCGGCTACAAAATTATGTATGACGAAGTACCGCCAGGCACGAAACCTTTCGATGAAGCGAATAAATTAGTTTTTGCTACCGGCCCATTAACTGGATCTGGTGCCCCCTGTAGTTCTCGCGTAAATATCACCTCACTTTCTACTTTTACCAAAGGAAATTTAGTCGTCGATGCCCATATGGGGGGCTTTTTTGCAGCGCAAATGAAATTCGCTGGATACGACGTCATTATTATCGAAGGGAAAGCGAAATCACCGGTATGGCTGAAGATTAAAGATGACAAAGTTAGCCTTGAAAAAGCCGATTTCTTATGGGGAAAAGGGACGCGCGCAACGACGGAAGAAATTTGTCGCTTGACCAGTCCGGAAACCTGTGTGGCGGCTATTGGTCAGGCTGGGGAAAACCTTGTTCCTCTCTCTGGCATGTTGAATAGCCGTAACCACAGCGGCGGTGCGGGAACTGGCGCAATAATGGGTTCGAAAAACCTGAAAGCGATTGCGGTTGAAGGGACGAAAGGGGTCAACATTGCCGATCGTCAGGAGATGAAGCGTCTCAACGATTACATGATGACTGAACTTATCGGTGCGAATAACAACCATGTCGTGCCAAGTACGCCGCAATCGTGGGCAGAGTATTCAGATCCCAAGTCACGTTGGACAGCACGTAAAGGGCTGTTTTGGGGCGCGGCTGAAGGTGGTCCGATTGAAACGGGGGAAATTCCGCCAGGCAATCAGAATACGGTCGGCTTTCGTACCTATAAATCCGTTTTTGACTTAGGTCCGGCGGCAGAGAAATACACAGTAAAAATGAGCGGCTGCCACTCTTGCCCGATCCGTTGTATGACCCAAATGAATATTCCTCGGGTGAAAGAGTTTGGCGTGCCTGGCACCGGTGGTAACACTTGTGTAGCAAACTTTGTCCATACCACTATCTTCCCAAACGGGCCGAAAGATTTTGAAGATAAAGACGATGGTCGTGTGATTGGTAACCTGGTTGGTCTGAATCTATTCGATGACTACGGCCTATGGTGTAACTATGGGCAGCTGCATCGCGACTTTACTTATTGTTACAGCAAAGGGGTGTTCAAGCGTGTTCTACCAGCTGAAGAGTATGCGGAAATTCGCTGGGATCAACTGGAAGCGGGTGACGTTAACTTCATTAAAGATTTTTACTACCGTCTGGCGCATCGTGTGGGTGAGCTGAGTCACCTGGCTGATGGTTCATATACCATCGCAGAACGCTGGAATTTGGGTGAAGAGTACTGGGGCTACGCGAAAAATAAACTCTGGTCGCCGTTTGGCTATCCGGTTCACCATGCCAATGAAGCGTCAGCGCAGGTCGGTTCCATTGTTAACTGTATGTTCAACCGTGACTGCATGACGCATACCCATATCAACTTTATTGGTTCCGGCTTGCCATTGAAACTGCAACGTGAAGTGGCGAAAGAACTTTTTGGTTCTGAAGATGCTTACGATGAAACCAAAAACTACACGCCAATCAATGACGCAAAAATTAAATATGCTAAGTGGTCGCTGTTGCGGGTCTGTTTGCATAACGCCGTCACCCTGTGCAACTGGGTCTGGCCAATGACCGTTTCGCCGCTGAAAAGCCGTAATTACCGGGGCGATCTGGCGCTTGAAGCCAAATTCTTCAAAGCGATCACTGGCGAAGATATGACTCAGGAAAAATTAGATTTAGTTGCAGAGCGTATCTTTACGTTGCATCGCGCCTACACGGTAAAACTGATGCAAACTAAAGATATGCGTAATGAACACGATCTTATCTGTTCCTGGGTATTCGACAAGGATCCGCAGAACCCGGTCTTTACTGAAGGTACTGACAAAATGGATCGTGACGATATGCATGCTTCGCTCACGATGTTCTACAAAGAAATGGGCTGGGACCCACAGCTTGGTTGTCCGACCCGTGAAACATTGCAGCGTCTGGGGCTGGAAGATATTGCCGCCGATCTGGCAGCACACAATCTACTGCCTGCGTAAGGAATGGGTGAGATGAACCATCAGGATGAATTGCCGTTAGCGAAAGTCAGCGAAGTTGATGAGGCGAAGCGGCAATGGTTGCAGGGGATGCGTCACCCCGTTGATACGGTAACCGAACCAGAACCTGCTGAAATCCTGGCAGAGTTCATTCGTCAGCATTCTGCGGCTGGGCAGCTGGTGGCGCGCGCCGTGTTTCTCTCGCCGCCCTATTCGGTTGCAGAAGAGGAACTGTCAGTTTTGCTGGAAAACATTAAGCAGAACGGAGACTACGCGGATATCGCTTGTTTGACGGGAAGCCAGGATGATTACTATTACTCAACGCAGGCCATGAGTGAAAACTACGCGGCGATGTCTTTGCAAGTTGTGGAGCAGGACATTTGTCGCGCTATTGCACACGCCGTTCGTTTTGAGTGCCAGACGTATCCTCGTCCTTACAAAGTCGCCATGCTGATGCAAGCGCCATATTACTTCCAGGAAGCGCAGATTGAAGCCGCGATCGCCGCGATGGATGTTGCACCTGAATATGCCGATATACGGCAGGTGGAGTCATCGACGGCGGTGTTGTACTTGTTTAGCGAGCGATTTATGACCTATGGCAAGGCGTATGGCTTATGCGAATGGTTCGAGGTAGAGCAGTTTCAGAACCCCTGAAATTTCAGGGAGATGTCATGGATAGGGTGGACAGTAGCAGCCACTGCATTAGGGGATAATCAGATGTCCTTCACTCGACGCAAATTTGTTCTGGGGATGGGAACAGTAATCTTTTTTACTGGTTCTGCGTCTTCTCTGTTAGCGAACACGAGGCAAGAAAAGGAAGTTCGGTATGCCATGATTCATGACGAGTCACGGTGCAATGGCTGTAATATTTGCGCCCGCGCATGCCGTAAAACTAACCACGTCCCCGCTCAGGGAAGCCGTTTATCGATAGCACACATTCCAGTCACCGATAACGACAACGAAACGCAGTATCACTTTTTTCGCCAGTCATGTCAGCACTGCGAAGATGCTCCGTGCATCGACGTTTGTCCGACAGCGGCATCGTGGCGTGATGAGCAGGGGATCGTACGGGTAGAAAAATCGCAGTGCATCGGCTGCAGTTATTGCATTGGCGCTTGTCCTTACCAGGTTCGCTACCTTAACCCTGTCACTAAAGTGGCAGATAAATGTGATTTCTGCGCTGAGTCCCGACTGGCAAAAGGCTTTCCGCCCATTTGCGTCAGCGCCTGTCCGGAACACGCATTGATCTTTGGTCGCGAAGATAGCCCAGAAATTCAGGCGTGGTTGCAGGAAAATAAATACTATCAATATCAGCTACCTGGTGCCGGGAAACCGCATCTGTATCGCCGGTTCGGTCAACATTTGATTAAAAAGGAAAATGTATGAACCTGTCGCAACATGCTGAACAGTTTCAGAGCCAGTTGGCGAACTATGTGCCACTGTTCACTCCCCAATTTTGGCCGGTGTGGTTGATCATTGCCGGACTATTGCTGGTAGGGATGTGGTTGGTGCTGGGGCTGCATGCCTTGCTTCGTGCTCGTGGCGTGAAGAAATCAGCCACCGACCATGGTGAGAAGGTTTATCTTTACAGCAAAGCGGTCAGATTATGGCACTGGTCGAATGCGTTACTCTTTGTATTGTTGCTGGCAAGTGGGCTGATAAATCACTTTGCGCTGGTGGGCGCAACTGCGGTTAAAAGTCTGGTTGCGGTGCATGAAGTTTGCGGATTTTTGTTACTGGCATGCTGGCTCGGCTTTGTTCTGATCAATGCCGTTGGGGGTAATGGTCACCACTATCGCATTCGTCGTCAGGGGTGGCTGGAGCGAGCGGCAAAACAAACGCGATTCTATTTGTTTGGCATTATGCAGGGGGAAGAACATCCTTTCCCGGCAACAACCCAGTCTAAATTTAATCCCTTACAGCAGGTTGCCTATGTTGGTGTCATGTATGGATTGCTGCCGTTGTTACTATTGACGGGGCTGCTGTGTCTCTATCCGCAAGCCGTGGGAGATGTGTTTCCTGGCGTAAGATACTGGTTATTGCAGGCGCATTTTGCTCTGGCATTTATAAGCCTCTTTTTTATCTTCGGTCATCTTTATCTTTGCACCACGGGGCGTACGCCACACGAAACCTTTAAAAGTATGGTCGATGGCTATCACCGGCACTAACGAATGATCATTACACGAGCAGACCTGCGAGAATGGCGTATCGGAGCGGTGATGTATCGCTGGTTTCTGCGCCATTTCCCACGTGGCGGTAGTTATGCCGATATTCATCATGCACTGATTGAGGAAGGATATACGGACTGGGCGGAGAGTCTGGTTGAGTATGCGTGGAAAAAATGGCTGGCGGATGAAAACTTCGCGCATCAGGAAGTTTCTTCTATGCAAAAACTGGCCACAGATCCCGGAGAACGACTATTTTGCAGTCAGTTTGCCCGCAGCGACGATCATGCTCGCATCGGCTGTTGTGAGGATAACGCCAGAATCGCAACCGCTGGGTATGCCGCGCAAATTGCCAGTATGGGTTATAGCGTGCGGATTGGAAGTGTCGGCTTTAACAGTCACATTGGCAGCTCCGGTGCACGCGCACGGGTTGCTGTAACCGGTAATTCTTCGCGGATAAGCAGCGCTGGAGATAGCAGTCGGATTGCGAATACCGGAATGCGAGTACGCGTTTGTACATTGGGTGAACGGTGTCATGTCGCCAGTAATGGTGACCTGGTGCAAATCGCCAGCTTTGGCGCAAACGCCAGAATTGCCAACTGCGGCGACAATGTACACATCATTGCCAGCGGTGAAAATTCAACAGTAGTGAGCACGGGCGTGGTCGACTCAATTATTCTCGGGCCAGGGGGATGCGCCGCACTCGCATATCATGACGGCGAAAGAGTTCGCTTCGCCGTCGCCATTGAAGGTGAAAACAATATTCGAGCCGGAGTCCGCTATCGTCTTAATGAACAACATCAGTTTGTTGAGTGCTGATAGCTTTACCTTTAATCAAACGAAAGACGCCGACGCGCACGGGATGCAGGTTTTACGACCGCCCGAGCCATCGCCTCTCCAATTTCTGCACATGCCGTAAGTCCCTGAACGAAAGGCTGGTCGTGCATCAACCAGGGCAACGCGCCGAACGCTACGCGCCCACGAATATCTTCGGGTTGCTGTAACGTATAATCTTCGCCAACATCAGGGATTTCATCCCCTGTTTTCTGTAATTGTTCGCGTAGTCCAGGGAAAGGAATATCTTTCACTTTAAGCGGACGCTGCCCGCGGGCATCAATAAAAACGTCAAACGAGTAACTGTTGTCTTCCGTTTTCAGGACGGTGCGCGACTCGTTAATTTCCATTTCGTAGTCTTCACCGAGAGCGAGAATATGAATGATTCCCGCTTCACGTAAGGCCAATAGTCGACGAATAGACTCTGAAGGGATTGCCGCATAATTATCGATGAAAACCCGGGCAAGGCCTTTACTGAACCGTTTATGGTCGTGTTCATTCAGATGTGGAACAATTTCCTGTACGGCTTCATGCAGGCGCAGAATGACATAACGCCAGGGAACAGTATGATTTTCTCGTTTATTGCGTTCGACCTCCTGGAGATTTTTTTCTGCCCAGTCGAATGGGTCGCGTTGTTTGCGCTCGGCAAACCAGGCTTGAGCAAAGGAATCGACATTCAGGCTTTCTAAGGCTATGCGTTGGCTCCAGTCTGGATCAGCAAATTTGATTTCCTCTACTATCAATCTAAATACCCGATCCAAAAGGCCCTCTTCGCCTTTTTGAATCTCAGCATTTAATGCTTGATCAGTGACGATGTGTAAGGGCTCGTAGGGAATAGGGCAATAGAAATCGGCTTCGGGTAAAATACCTGTGCGCGACATTAACGTAATATTTAGCTTTTCACTTGCGTTATCGCGGTGAAAAATGACGTGTTGTTTATCATCTTCAATGAACGAACCATGCTGAATAGCCACTGCCATTGCCGCATCCAGTCCGCTCAAGGATGTTCCCATAATACCCACGTTACACGCATCGACCTTTGCTTCCATCAGGCCTGACCACGGGCTGGGAAAATACGTTCTGGTTGCTTCTTCTTCATCAGGCCAGACGTGCCCCGTTGCGATCACCACTAAATCAAACGTCTCGCTGGGTAAATCCAGATTTGTAGCGAGCATGACGCCAGCATTTGTAATTTGCAGATCGGTAACCTGGCATGATTCATAAACAGCCACTGCAAATTTTTGCTGTCGTGCCTGGTCTACTAATCGTAAAAATTGATCGCGGAAATATTCGCCCAGCAGAATTCGCGGTAAAAACTGACGATCGTGCAAGGTTTCTTTTTTAACGCCATAACGCTGGAGATGGCTGGCTTCTTGCTTTTGTAGCCATTCGAGATACGTGCAATAAATCGGCGGTATTTCAATACTGGCAATGTTTGCCAGCATCAGTTTTGAGTTTTCATCATCACTGTATGGCATCCCGACACCGGCTTCGTCAGCCTGCTCGAAGATAGAAATAGAAAGTGGCGTTTGTTGCTGTAGAAGCGAGAATAAGGTGTAGATCCCTGTAGGCCCGGCACCCACAATAGCAATTGTTTTCATTGTTACTTACCTGTACGCATTCTTTCGAATTTAGTGTTATCAGGTAAGTTTGGTTGAGATTTTTAGAATTTGAGAAATTTCAGACAGGGATGAAAAGGGCACTAACCGCCCTTGATTAAAATCTGTCAGGCAAGTTTTGCCTGATTGATTTGACTCAGTGGCACATTGACATCGAAAACTTTGGCGACAACTTCCTCAACGCCAAGATTTTTCAGTCGGGCAGTATGTTTTTCCAGATAGGTAAGGGCGCTTTTTTCATCAGAGAAAAGGTAGATCCCACCGGCTTCGTGGTTCTTTTCACTTTCTGTCCAAACCTTCCACAGAAAACCAGGTTCCTGATTAATCGACTCAGCAAGTGGTTTAAGCTGCTCAGCCATTGCGTCGCCAAATGGGCCATTAAAAGCAAAATGAAGTTGTAACAAAGTTGCCATAGCGATTCTCCTTCTGATAACGCATACGAAGACAGTGTAGATCTTTTAACGTATTGGATACATAGAAGAAATAGAGGGAAAAAAGGAGAAGACCAGATTAAGAAAATCTGGTGCGTCCGAGTGGACTCGAACCACCGACCCCCACCATGTCAAGGTGGTGCTCTAACCAACTGAGCTACGGACGCAGGATGGTGCGTTCAATTGGACTCGAACCAACGACCCCCACCATGTCAAGGTGGTGCTCTAACCAACTGAGCTATGAACGCAACGTTGTAGGTGACAACGGGGACGAATATTAGCGGCAGAGTGGGAAGGTGGCAAGAGGCAAAACGTATTTTTCTGCGCTATTTCGACCGTTTGCAGAGCTTTTAAGCAAATTGGCTATATTTTGTTGATTTGCAAGGGCGATTTTTATTCAGGATCGCATTTACATCTGACACAACCCAATAATCTGTGTATCAGAGTTTAAACAGAGTTGTTTGCCACCATCTCAAAATCTGTCGTGGATAAATCCTCCGTAGCCTTTACACTTAGGTAGCAATAAAGGCACACAGATGCAGCAAAGGAATAAATCATGGGATCTGATGCGAAAAACTTGATGAGCGACGGGAACGTGCAAATTGTTAAGACCGGCGAGGTCATTGGCGCGACGCAACTTACTGAAGGTGAGTTAATAGTTGAAGCTGGCGGAAGAGCCGAAAATACCGTGGTCACGGGGGCTGGCTGGTTGAAAGTGGCAACCGGTGGGATCGCCAAATGCACACAGTACGGTAACAATGGCACGCTATCGGTCAGCGACGGTGCCATTGCCACAGATATTGTTCAGTCCGAGGGAGGCGCAATTAGTCTCTCTACGCTCGCTACGGTTAATGGCCGCCATCCCGAAGGTGAATTCAGCGTTGATCAGGGTTATGCCTGCGGTTTGTTGCTGGAAAATGGCGGTAACCTGCGTGTACTGGAAGGACATCGCGCGGAAAAAATTATTCTCGATCAAGAGGGTGGCCTGTTGGTCAATGGGACAACCTCAGCGGTCGTGGTAGATGAAGGTGGTGAATTGTTGGTGTATCCAGGTGGGGAAGCCAGCAATTGTGAGATTAATCAGGGCGGCGTTTTTATGCTGGCGGGGAAAGCCAATGATACGTTGCTTGCTGGTGGCACCATGAATAATCTCGGTGGTGAAGACTCTGACACTATTGTTGAGAATGGAGCCATCTATCGTCTGGGTACGGATGGTCTTCAGCTCTACAGTTCCGGTAAGACGCAAAACCTGTCCGTTAATGTGGGTGGTCGGGCTGAAGTGCATGCCGGTACGCTGGAAAATGCGGTAATACAAGGTGGGACAGTGATCCTGTTGTCACCCACCAGCGCGGACGAAAATTTTGTCGTAGAGGAAGATCGCGCACCGGTTGAACTGACCGGGAGTGTTGCATTACTGGACGGCGCTTCAATGATTATTGGCTATGGCGCAGATCTGCAACAATCAACGATTACTGTACAGCAGGGCGGTGTATTGATTCTCGACGGCAGTACGGTAAAAGGTGACAGTGTCACTTTCAGTGTTGGTAACATCAATCTCAATGGCGGAAAACTGTGGCTAATCACTGGTGCGGCAACGCATGTGCAACTGAAAGTGAAACGCCTGCGCGGAGAGGGAGCGATTTGCCTGCAAACCAGTGCGAAAGAAATTTCACCTGACTTCATCAATGTGAAAGGGGAAGTTACTGGTGATATACACGTTGAGATAACAGATGCCAGTCGGCAAACTCTGTGTAACGCACTGAAACTACAGCCAGACGAAGACGGGATTGGCGCAACGCTCCAGCCTGCGTAAAAACACAGGCGCAACCCGTGAAGGTTGCGCCTTGTCTTTACTAGCGAGCTGCTCGTTGCAGAATGATGGCTGACGGCAGACGTTGCAGGAACCGCATACGCAGCATCATCATAATGGCTGCCGACGTCAGGCCAATAATAAAGCCTATCCAGAAGCCTGCTGGCCCCATAGGTTCAACGACCAGATCGGTCAGTGCCAGAATATAGCCGCTTGGCAAGCCCAGCACCCAGTAAGCCGTAAAGGTGATATAGAAAATGGAACGTGTATCTTTATAACCACGCAAAATCCCACTGCCAATCACCTGGATAGAGTCAGAAATCTGATATACCGCCGCCAGCAACATCAAATGCGCAGCCAGCGTTACAACCTCGGGATTGTCGTTGTACAACAGGGCGATTTGCTCCCGCAGTGAAACCGTGAAAATGGCCGTCAGGGTTGCCATACAGACACCCACCATAAGCCCGGTCCGCGCAGCGGTTTGCGCATCCAGCGTTGAGCCCTGACCCAGACGATAACCTACGCGGATAGTTACCGCAGCCGCCAGCGACATGGGAAGCACAAACATCAGTGAACTAAAGTTCAGGGCAATCTGGTGTCCTGCGACATCAACAATACCGAGCGGAGACACTAACAGAGCCACGACGGCAAACAGCGTTACTTCAAAGAACAGTGCCAGCGCAATCGGCAAACCGAGTTGAATCAGTCGTTTCATAACCACAGGATCGGGCTTAGCGGTGCCTTTTTCGTTACGAATATCGCGCATGGAGCGGGCGCGTTTAATGTAAGAAACCATGGCAAGGAACATGACCCAATACACCGCCGCAGTAGCCACGCCACAACCAACGCCACCGAGCTCAGGCATACCGAAATGACCATAAATAAAGATATAGTTCACCGGAATGTTCACCAGCAGGCCGATAAAGCCCATTACCATACCCGGCTTGGTTTTTGCCAGACCTTCACATTGGTTACGGGCAACCTGGAAGAACAGATAGCCCGGCGCGCCCCACAACAACGCACGCAGATAACCCACGGCTTTGTCCGCCAGAGCCGGATCGATGTTTTGCATGGAACGGATAATGTAACCCGCATTCCACAGCACCAGCATAATGAGAACGGAAACAAAACCCGCCAGCCAGAAACCTTGTCGCACCTGATGCGCAATGCGCTCACGTCGACCGGAACCATTTAATTGCGCGATAACCGGCGTTAATGCCAGCAGCAGTCCGTGACCAAAGAGGATCGCCGGAAGCCAGATAGAAGTACCGATAGCGACCGCCGCCATGTCGGTGGCACTATAGCCGCCCGCCATCACGGTATCGACAAAACCCATCGCAGTTTGGGCGATTTGCGCGAGAATCACCGGGATTGCTAATGCTAATAACAGACGCGCTTCACTGATATACTTCTGCACGTGAACACCTTTTATTTGTAGTTATATGAGAGACTAAAAAGCCGCCTGAATGGGCAGCAAAAAGAAGAAGCAGGGGAAATTCAGTCTATTGTAGCGAGGATTTATTAATTCTCCAGTGAAAAAATAGTCATTCTTACCCCTTCACTGGTAAGGGCGTTTGCCACCTGCTATTGTGCTGAACAGAATGTCTTAACTGATTTCAGGAGTTGTAAGTATGTTTACGGGGATTGTACAGGGCACCGCAAAACTGGTGTCGATTGACGAAAAACCAAATTTTCGCACGCATGTGGTGGAGTTACCCGACCACATGCTGGACGGTCTGGAAACCGGTGCTTCCGTGGCGCATAACGGTTGTTGCCTGACCGTGACGGAAATTAACGGCAACCATGTCAGTTTTGACCTGATGAAAGAAACGTTACGCATTACTAATCTTGGCGATTTAAAAGTGGGGGATTGGGTAAACGTTGAGCGTGCGGCGAAATTCAGCGATGAAATTGGCGGACACTTAATGTCAGGTCATATTATGACCACCGCTGAAGTGGCGAAAATATTAACCTCGGAAAATAATCGTCAGATCTGGTTTAAAGTCCAGGATAGTCAGTTGATGAAATATATCCTGTACAAAGGATTTATTGGCATCGACGGTATTAGCCTGACCGTCGGCGAAGTCACGCCAACGCGTTTTTGCGTCCATTTAATTCCGGAAACACTCGAACGCACGACTCTTGGGAAGAAAAAACTCGGCGCACGCGTCAACATTGAAATCGATCCACAAACTCAGGCAGTGGTAGATACGGTAGAACGTGTACTGGCGGCACGAGAAAATGCCATGAATCAACCAGGTACACAAGCCTGATCTGAAATCGCCCCCGGAGAGGGGGCGATAGAATAGCCTTTAGCGAGCGACTCGAAGGCCGTTTTCAACACCGCGTGAGAACACGACCTGCCAGAGCTGAATATCACGGGCGCGGAAAGCACCTGCACAGGCATTCAGATAATAGGTAAACATCCGTTTAAAGCGTTCACTGTAGTTATCCGCAATTTCTGGCCATGCGGCGAGGAATCGTTCATACCACGCCATCAACGTAGTATCGTAATCAGCACCGAAGTTATGCCAGTCTTCCATCACAAAGTGGGGTTCGCTGGACTGAGCAATCTGGCGTACAGAGGGCAGGCAACCGTTCGGAAAAATATATTTATTAATCCAGGGATCAACATTCAGATCGGTTTTTTTCGAACCGATGGTATGGAGCAGGAATATACCTTCCGGTTTCAAATTACGATCCACCACCGCAAAATAGGTATCGTAATTTTTCGGTCCGACGTGTTCGAACATCCCCACAGAAACAATACGGTCAAACTGGTCGTTCAGGTCACGATAATCTTGCAGCAAAATGGTGACATCCAGGCCTTCACAGCGTTCCTGAGCCATTTTTTGCTGTTCGGCAGAAATGGTGACGCCGACCACGCTTACGTCATAATTAGACGCCATGTAGTGCGCCAGTCCACCCCAGCCACAGCCAATATCCAGTACGCGCATCCCTGGTTTTAACTGCAATTTTTCACAAATCATTTTGAGCTTCGCCTGCTGGGCAGATTCCAGATTATCGGCATCTTTCCAGTAAGCACAGGAATATTGCATGAAGGGATCAAGCATGCGGCTGAACAAGTCATTACCCAAATCGTAATGCTCTTTGCCGACTATCCAGGCACGTTTTTTACTCTGCAGATTGAAGAGACGAGCGCCGGCAATACGCAGCGTGTCTTTGAAATGATGGGGGAGTTGGTTCTCGAGACCTGCGCGTAAGACTTTGCTAAAAAACATATCCAGTCGGTCACATTCCCACCAGCCATCCATATAACTTTCGCCTAACCCCAACGATCCTTCCTGCAGGACGCGTTTAAAAAAATCGGGGTTTTTGACACGAATATCCGCCGGGGCAGAACCGTTAATGGCTATACCGGCACGGCTAAGTAATTCGTTGGCGATACGGTACCAGTTGTCATCCGGTACACTGACTTCTTCTATACACGATGAACTCATAGTTTCTCCATCACTGGTCGGTGATCAGAACCTTAAAACAGCGTAGACGCTTTTTGGGCTTTGTGAGAAATCTCGCAGAAAAAACCGCGAGTCTATAATCCGACGTAGAACAGAGGGAAAGGAGGAACCCTTGCCGAAATGACCATCCATAGTGAGTCGGGAACGATCCTGTCCCCGTAATAACATAATATTTATCGTAGTTTTAACAACTCGAAATTAGTATAGGCCGCTAATTTCAATCATACAACAAAATTTTGTTAGCAGCCTAAGTATAAGTATATCGATATAGATCAGTGTGATTCGCTATGAGCGACTTCGGCATTGCCATGATTCTGGCAGCCAACTTCTTCACAACGTTGCATCATGTAACCCAGAGCGACCAGCACTACTGTTGATAACATCACGCTGGTGGTGGTGAGCAATGGCGTACTGATACTGATAAGCCAGGAAACTACCAGACTTGCGAGGAAGCACAGACCCAGTTGCAGAGTGTTCTGCAACGCTGCGGCGCGACCGGTTGCATGTGGGAAGGGACGCAGCGCCTGGGCAACAACAATCGGGTAGATCGCGCCGTTGGCAATCGCCATCACACAGAATGGGATCAGGATTTCGACCAGCGACACATGGCTAATGAAGCCCGCAGCCCAGGTCGCAATGACGCTGACAGCAAACAGTACCAGCAACCACGGTAATAACTGCTTGCCTTGCCATTTCTGCAGCGCGGCGCGACAGCCATAACCACCAATCAGAAACGCGATAGTTTGCGGGACGTAACTTAAACCAATAACTGCCGGACTGTAACCCATTTCACTAAGGATGAACGGTGAACCGGTCAGCCATGCAAAAAAACTGGCTGAACAGGCCGCGTATATCAGCACGTTGCCGCGATAGGTTTTAGAACGTAGCAGGTCGGTAAAGGTCAGACCATCCTGACTATTGTTACGGGCCTTCGTCGTGGGTTTGAGCCAGAAAATAGGCAGAATCAGCACCACGGTAATGGCAAACAGGGTGGCGAAAATCGCCTGCCAGGAAAAATGGACCAGCAGCCAGCTTCCTAACAGAGGAGCCAGTGCCGGAGACAGACCCACCAGCGGCATGATGGTCGCAAAAATACGGTTAACTTTCTGTGAAGGATAATAATCTGTCACTAATGCTTGCCAGATAACCGCCGCGGCGCAGACACCCACAGCCTGTACAAAACGCAATATCAGCAGCGTGGCGGCGTTTTCTACCCACAGCATCCCCAGACTACCTAACGCAAAAATTGTCAGGCCGATGAATAACACCGGTTTACGACCGTAACGGTCGGAGAGTGGCCCCCACAGAAGCTGGGCTGCGGCAAAACCGGCAAGGAACAGACTAAGGCTGGCACTGACAGCAGACGCAGGCGTTTGCAGGTCGGCTTGTATGGCGGCGAAAGCAGGCAGATACATATCGGTTGCCAGAAAACCGAGTACGCTCAAACCTGCCAGCCAGACTAAAAATCTTTTCCCAGGTTGCATGTATATTCTCTAAATCTCTCAATTAAACACCGCCGCAAAGTGTAGGGAGTGAAATTAGTGTTGTGAAACGGTAATATTTGATGATTGGTTTCAAAAATTTTGCAGGCAGACTATGTGGTCAGAATATTCTCTGGAAGTTGTTGATGCGGTAGCGCGTAATGGTAGTTTTAGCGCCGCGGCCCAGGAGTTGCATCGCGTTCCTTCTGCGGTCAGCTATACCGTGCGTCAGCTGGAAGAGTGGCTGGCGGTGCCGCTTTTTGAACGACGTCACCGTGATGTGGAACTGACCGCTGCCGGGGCGTGGTTTCTCAAAGAAGGACGCTCTGTTGTCAAAAAAATGCAGATCACCCGCCAGCAATGTCAGCAGATAGCGAACGGCTGGCGCGGTCAGTTAGCTATCGCAGTGGATAATATTGTCAGGCCAGAGCGAACACGGCAGATGATCGTTGATTTTTATCGCCATTTTGATGATGTCGAACTTCTTGTCTTTCAGGAAGTGTTCAACGGTGTCTGGGATGCACTTTCCGACGGGCGCGTGGAACTGGCGATTGGCGCAACACGCGCGATTCCGGTAGGCGGTCGTTATTCCTTCCGGGATATGGGGATGTTAAGCTGGAGTTGCGTTGTTGCCAGCCACCACCCGCTGGCGTTGATGGATGGCCCGTTCAGCGATGATACGTTGCGCAACTGGCCGTCATTGGTGCGCGAAGACACCTCGCGAACGCTACCTAAACGTATTACCTGGTTGCTGGATAACCAAAAAAGACTTGTCGTGCCTGACTGGGAATCATCGGCAACCTGTATCTCGGCAGGATTATGCATAGGGATGGTGCCAACACATTTCGCCAAACCGTGGCTTAATGAGGGGAAGTGGGTAGCACTAGAACTGGAAAACCCCTTCCCGGATTCGGCATGTTGTCTGACATGGCAGCAAAATGATATGTCGCCTGCGTTAACCTGGTTGCTTGAGTATCTCGGCGATAGTGAGACGCTGAATAAGGAGTGGCTGCGGGAGCCGGAAGAGACTCCCGCAACGGGTGATTAACGACGATAGTCGCGGAACGGGCCGTCAGCCACGGAGCGGCGTTCAATCAAGCGCGGATGCACTTCAATGGACTGCGGTTCTTCGCGTTTATTGACGATACGATCCAACAGCATGTTGAACGCCGTTTCGCCCAGCGAATCTTTTGGCTGATGGATCGTGGTCAGCGCTGGCGTAAAATAGCGGGCGTTGCGCACGTTATCATAACCGATCAGCGAAACATCCTGCGGCACGCGCAGACCCATTTCATCAGCAGCACAAAGTGCGCCCATTGCCATGATATCGCCACCACAGAAGACGGCAGTAGGGCGATGCGGCTGCGACAGTATTTGCTGCATGGCGCGATAACCGGATTCAGGTTCAAAATCACCCTGTACAATCCAGCTTTCCGGCACCTTGATCATCGCTTCTTCCATCGCCTTCATAAAACCGGCAAGGCGGCCTGCGCCGGTGTTACGTTCCAGCGGGCCAGGGATAACGCCGATTTCGCGGTGACCGCGTTCAATCAGATAACGCCCGGCCATGTAACCGCCTTCGAACGCGTTATCAATGACCGCATCGGTGAAGTCAGCTTTTGCTTCACCCCAGTCCATCACCACCATTGGGATATGGCGATACTCTTCCAGCATCGCCAGCAACGGCTCTGGGTACTCAGAACACATCACCAGCAGACCATCGACGCGTTTTTGCGCCATCATCGACAGATAAGCCCGCTGTTTCTCAAGATTGTTCCACGCATTGCCCAGAATCAGGGTGTAACCTTTCTGGAAGCAATTTTTTTCGACCGCTTCAATGATCTCGGCAAAATAGGCCGCTTCGCTGCTGGTCGCCAGCAAACCGATAGACTTGGTGTGGTTAACCTTCAGGCTACGCGCCACCGCGCTAGGGGAGTAGTGTAATTCTTTGATTGCTGCCCACACGGCATTGCGCGTTTCTTCAGCGACGAAACGTGTTTTGTTGATCACGTGTGACACAGTTGTAGTGGAAACGTTTGCTCGTTTCGCTACATCTTTTATTGTTGCCATTCCATTTCACTCCAGACCCTAACTTCAGCTCCTGCAAATTCGCAAGGTAAACGTTTGCCTTTACACACCTTACGCACAACAAAAATGTTGCGGTACGCCGGAAAAACGACACGGAGCGTCAGGAAGGGGTCAATGGCCAGTACGCAAATAATGTAAGCGTGGAATTTTGGCCGATCTTGACGAAAAGGGGAAGTAGTAAAAACACTTATCATTATAAATGACGGGAGATTTTTTCATCACAGTGTGTAAAAATGCGTAATATCACTTTTTGTGTGGTAATAAAAAAGGAGAAAACTTGATGAGCACCGACCTTAAATTTTCACTGGTAACAACGATTATCGTCCTCGGTTTGATCGTGGCCGTGGGTTTGACTGCCGCGCTGCACTGATTTCCTCTCGAGGGAGCGCCTTCTCCCTCGCATCTCCTTCCTGTTTGTTAGCAAAATGGCAAAAGTGTTTTCTCTTTTTGTTATTTTCATTTTTTTGTGATTACTGTCATGCTTTCGCCACTTTAATGAATATCGCGTAATGACGCTAAGAGGTGGAGATAAGGCATGAAAATTAACTATCCGTTGCTGGCGCTGGCGATTGGCGCGTTTGGTATCGGGACAACGGAGTTCTCGCCAATGGGCTTGTTGCCCGTCATTGCGCGCGGTGTGGATGTCTCGATTCCCGCTGCCGGAATGTTAATCAGTGCTTATGCAGTTGGCGTAATGGTTGGCGCGCCGCTGATGACGCTTCTACTTTCTCATCGTGCCCGCCGCAGTGCGTTGATTTTCCTGATGGCGATTTTCACGCTTGGCAACGTACTTTCCGCCATCGCGCCGGATTATATGACCCTGATGCTTTCACGCATTTTGACCAGCCTGAATCACGGGGCATTTTTTGGTTTGGGTTCAGTCGTGGCCGCAAGCGTAGTGCCAAAACATAAACAGGCTAGCGCAGTTGCCACTATGTTTATGGGGTTAACCCTGGCAAATATCGGTGGCGTGCCGGCGGCGACCTGGTTGGGCGAAACCATCGGCTGGCGGATGTCATTTCTGGCAACAGCGGGGCTGGGCGTGATTTCAATGGTAAGTCTGTTCTTCTCATTACCTAAAGGTGGCGCAGGGGCGCGACCTGAAGTGAAAAAAGAGCTGGCGGTATTAATGCGTCCGCAGGTGCTGTCTGCATTGCTGACGACGGTACTGGGCGCTGGTGCAATGTTTACCCTCTACACCTATATCTCTCCGGTACTGCAAAGTATTACCCACGTAACGCCGGTGTTCGTCACGGCAATGCTGGTGCTGATTGGTGTCGGATTTTCTATCGGTAACTATCTCGGCGGCAAACTGGCAGATCGTTCAGTTAACGGCACGTTGAAAGGCTTTTTGTTGTTGCTGATGGTGATTATGCTGGTAATCCCGTTCCTGGCCCGCAATGAGTTCGGCGCAGCTATGAGCATGGTAGTGTGGGGAGCTGCAACCTTTGCGGTCGTACCGCCGTTACAGATGCGCGTGATGCGTGTCGCCAGTGAAGCGCCAGGTCTGTCTTCATCAGTCAATATTGGTGCCTTTAATCTTGGAAATGCGCTGGGAGCAGCTGCTGGTGGTGCGGTAATTTCCGCTGGGCTGGGATACAGTTTTGTGCCGGTGATGGGGGCGATTGTCGCGGGACTGGCATTATTGCTGGTGTTTATGTCAGTCAGAAAACAACCTGAAACAGTTTGCGTTGCCAACAGCTAATTAAACAAAAACGCAGAAGGATAACCTTCTGCGTTACAGTTGCTGGCAACGTGCGATTTATCTTGCCGAATGCGCTGTTAACGCCTCATCCGTGTTGGCATGGCGCGCGAAGCGCATCAGGTAATGTTGCATTTGCCATCAGTTATTATGCAGCGAGATTTTTCGCCACGAATTCCCAGTTCACCAGCGCCCAGAAGTGCTCCAGATAGCCAGGACGTGCATTGCGATAGTCGATGTAATAAGCGTGTTCCCAGACATCAACGGTCAGCAGCGGAGTCGCATCGGTGGTCAGTGGAGTACCCGCGTTAGAGGTTGAAACGATAGCCAGTTTGCCATCGCTGTTTTTCACCAGCCAGGTCCAGCCAGAACCAAAGTTTTTGATCGCTGCATCAGTAAACTGAGCTTTGAAATCGGCAAAGCTGCCAAAAGATGCGGCGATAGCTTCAGCGACTTTTCCAGTCGGTTCGCCACCCGCGTTCGGTGCCAGGCAGTTCCAGTAGAAAGTATGGTTCCAGACCTGAGCTGCGTTGTTGAATACGCCACCTTCAGAGCTGCGAATAATCTCTTCCAGTGATTTACCTTCAAACGCGGTACCTTTGATCAGGTTGTTCAGGTTAGTGACATAAGTCTGATGATGCTTGCCGTAGTGATACTCGATGGTTTCCGCAGAAATGTGCGGTGCCAGAGCATCTTTAGCATATGGTAGTGCAGGTAATTCGAATGACATTGCTACTCTCCTTTATTATTAATTTGCATACGTACAATAGCCTTATTGTGCGTATGGATAGGGTAGCAAATTAAAAGGTGAGACAAAAGATGAACTTACCCTGTTGCCGTAACAACAGGGTAAAGTTTTAGCGAAGTGTTTTTGGGGTCATTACCCGGCGAGCGCCAACATAGTGGCGCTGCCAGTAGTCTTCACTGAGAGAAGTGATTTGAATTTCCTGACCCGTACGCGGTGACTGAATAAATTTGCCGTTGCCGACATACACGCCGACATGATCGGCTGTACCGCGTCCCTGAGTACGGAAGAAGACCAGGTCGCCGTTTTTCAGTTCACTACGTTCGATTGGCGCTGCATCGCGCAGGTGATACATTTCATTCGCCGTACGCGGAATACGAATTTTCACCAAATCTTTATAAGCGTAATAAACCAGACCGCTGCAATCAAAACCGGTACGCGGTGAACTGCCACCCCAACGATATGGCTTACCAATTTGCTGCATCAGTTTATTCATTGCCACTTTCGTGGCTTTTTGCACCTTCGCTTTGTGCGCGTCGGCAAGGGTTCCTGACGCGGCATTTTTGACTTTCACACAATGCGATTTATAGCCCTTACGTTTGGTACACTTTTCGGTAAAGTTGGCTGAGGCCGTTTTATTGACGGTGTGTTTGCTGCGAGTTTTGGCGTTTTTAGAAGCGGTAATGGAAGATTTTTTAACGGAAGAAGCGGTTTTGCTTTTGGTCGTACTTTTACTGGCGGCTTTTTTCGCTGTTTTCTGGGTCTTTTTGGTGGTTGCCGTGCTTTTCTTTTTATCTGCTTTTTTGGTGATATGAGTAGTAGCAGAACTCTCCCTGGCTTGCTTTGAAGCATGGGCCATAGGCGTTAAAGGCAGGGTGGTAAAAAGTAAAGCACAGAGCGTGATCGAAATACGGTTTATCCGCGCCACTGAGCGTCCCTCTGTTAAGGCAGGTCTATCATGCCTGCGTCTGATTTACAAAACTTGATGATTCTAATGCATAGAAGAAGAGAAAGTTAATAGCTTTTATTGTTAAAAAATACGTTTCGTCGGCGAGCGCAAAAAAATGCAGCAGTGAAAGCTAAAAATGGTTATAAATACGCCAGTTTGCCGTGCATCAGGGAAGAAACGAATATTTGAAATGCAACAAATAGAGCAAAGGGATAAAATAGCAAAAGCGTGATGAAAATGTTATTTTCCGATGCCGCACTGACCCGCTACAATGTCAGATTACTGCCGTAAAGAAGTTTGAGGAAGCAAGACAATGAGCACCACTATCGAAAAAATCCAACGCCAGATTGCTGAAAACCCGATCCTGCTGTACATGAAAGGTTCACCGAAACTGCCGAGCTGCGGTTTCTCTGCCCAGGCAGTCCAGGCGCTTGCCGCATGTGGCGAACGTTTTGCCTATGTTGATATTCTGCAGAATCCGGACATTCGTGCGGAACTGCCGAAATATGCGAACTGGCCGACCTTCCCGCAACTGTGGGTTGACGGCGAGCTGGTGGGCGGTTGTGATATCGTGATCGAAATGTATCAGCGTGGTGAACTGCAGCAGCTGATCAAAGAAACTGCCGCTAAATACAAGTCTGAAGAGCCGGACGCGGAATAATCCGTCCTGCAATACTGACGGATGCGAACGGGCATCCGTCAGTCCTTTCTCTATCCCCAATCCAGCCCTTGTGGCGAACTTGAAAATCCCGCCTCACGTAACCGCGTAAACATCGGCGTTTGCCGGACCGGTAGGTCATTCACTTCTGTTAGCGTAAAGCGCAGCCGTGGTTCGCGACTGGACAGCTGTCGGCTGTTTAAAGGCGCGAAGAAACCAGTCGCGGGTCGCCGGTGAAAACACGTCCGGCAGGGGCGATGAAGGGTTTGGATTATTTGCCATTAACGCTATTCCCCGTGAATATCATGCATGATGCGTGGAATAGCCTCACTATAGATGCCTGAATCATTGCATGTCATCAGGCATCGACTCGATTACACCTCTGCGGCGGCAGGTAGTGGCCAGCCTCCCAGACGTTTCCAGCGGTTGACGATTTCACAAAACAGCACAGCAGTGCGTTCGGTGTCGTACAGCGCGGAGTGCGCCTGGGTGCTGTCGAAGTCCATGCCAGCTGTCTGGCAAGCCTTTGACAATACGGTTTGTCCGAGTGCCAGCCCGGCCAGTGCAGCAGTGTCAAAAGTGGCGAAAGGGTGGAACGGGTTACGTTTCAGTGAGGCGCGTTCTGCGGCGGCCATCATAAAGCTGTGATCGAAATTGGCGTTGTGTGCCACCATAATGGCGCGGTTACAACCGCTCGCTTTAATACCTTTACGTACAACTTTAAAAATTTCGTGCAGCGCCTCGTACTCGCTGACCGCGCCGCGATCGGGATCGTTTGGGTCAATGCCGTTGAAGGCAAGGGCCTCTGGTTGCAAATTTGCGCCGACAAATGGTTCGACGTGGAAATGTAATGTGGTGTCCGGCATCAGCCAGCCTTGTTCATCCATTTTCAGGGTGATGGCGGCAATCTCAAGCAGCGCATCGGTTTTGGCGTTAAATCCGGCTGTTTCAACATCGATCACAACAGGATAAAAACCACGAAAACGGTCGCACAGACCGGTAAGTTGAGCGTTATCGGACATCTGATTCTCTTAATACGGATAAATTGCAGCGCGCATTATGACAAATATTGCTTGTCGATGCAGTAAAGATGCGGGCGCGATGAGTTCACGCCCGGCAGGAGATTAGTTGCCCAGACCGCGACCGGCGTCTTTCTCTTCGATTAATTCAATTTTGTAACCGTCCGGATCTTCCACAAATGCGATAACCGTAGTACCGCCTTTTACCGGACCCGCTTCACGGGTCACGTTACCCCCGTTTTGACGGATTTTTTCGCACGCTTCAGCGGCGTTATCTACGCTAAGCGCGATGTGACCATAAGCAGTGCCGAGTTCGTATTTATCCACGCCCCAGTTGTAGGTCAGTTCAATCACTGCTTCTTCGGTTTCCGGGCCGTAACCAACAAACGCCAGTGAGTATTTGTATTCCGGGTTTTCGCTGGTACGCAGCAGTTTCATGCCCAGCACGTTGGTATAAAAATCGATGGAGCGTTGCAGATCGCCAACGCGCAGCATGGTATGAAGAAGACGCATCTTTATATCCTCAAAATGGCTAACAGATTCAAAAAGTTGTTTTAGTATAGCGGCGGCTTTGCGCCGCTCGCAATGTTGGATTACAGCGTCGGGTAATCAGTGTAACCTTCAGCACCGCCACCATAAAAACTTTCGGCACGCTGCGGGTTAAGCTCAGCTTTGCGCTGCAAGCGGGCGACCAGATCCGGGTTCGCAATCCAGTCACGACCAAATGCTACCGCATCAATTAACCCTTTGCCGATCAGCGTTTCAGCTTTTTCTACTGTGTATGCACCTGCGCCGATAATCGGACCGTGGAAACGGGCGCGTACTTTTTCGCGAAACGCATCAGTATATGGTTCACCTCCCGCCCAATCTGGTTCTGACATATGAAGATAAGCAATGCCGCGTTTACCCAGTTGTTCAATCAGATACAGTGCATCGGCTTCTTCATTCGGGCCGTTATCCGTGTTCTGGAAAGTACCGATTGGCGAAATGCGAATGCCAATGCGATCGGCACCCCATTCTTCAATCCCGGCATCGACCACTTCCAGCACCAGACGCGCGCGATTTTCCACGCTGCCGCCGTACTGATCGGTACGATGGTTTGAAGAAGGGGAAAGGAACTGATGCAGCAAATAACCGTGAGCAGAGTGGAGCTCTACCAGATCAAAACCGGCTTCACGCGCGTTAGCAATGGCCTGACGGAAATCATTGACGATACCCGGAATCTCTCCCAATTCAAGCGCACGCGGCATGGATGTTTCAACACGGATCGCCTGACCATTTTCATCGCGCAGAGAAGTACGTGTTCCCGCGCTAAGTGCTGAAGGCGCTACCGGTGCCTGACCGCCAGGTTGCAGGCTGGCGTGAGAAATGCGTCCGGTGTGCCACAGCTGTACGGCCATATGACCATTTTCAGCATGAACGCCAGCGGTAATTTTTTTCCATGCGGCAATTTGTTCCGGGCTATGGATGCCAGGTGCACCTGCGTATCCTTTTGCCTGGGCAGAAATTTGCGTGGCTTCGCTAATAATCAAACCGGCGCTGGCACGTTGGCGATAGTATTCCGCCATCAACGGGGTAGGGATGTCACCCGGTTCGATACTGCGCAGACGCGTCAGCGGTGCCATAAAAATACGATTTGCCGCCGTGATCGCGCCCACTTTCAGTGGGGAATACAGTTTTTCAGATGACATAAAGGCTCCCGGTCGTCTGGTGATAAAAAATGCCTGCTAAACGGCAGGCGTCGCAATAATGTTTTTTACATGGGCCAGCGCGTTTTCCAGTGGCTCGAAACTGCGCGAAATTTTGGCCTGCAGATTCGCGCCAAGCCACAGTGCGTAAAGCACTTGTGCCTGTTGCAGCGGTTCGCCACAAAAGGTTAAACAATGGTTCTCACGGCCATTTTCCAGCGCCTGAGAGAGCAGGGCGATCACGCCGCGAGCCCCTTTATCCATTGCGCTGCGCATATCTTCTGACAGATCGCACACTTCGGCAGAGAGTTTTACTGTCAGGCAACCACTGATGGTTCCATGTTGGCAAAACTGGTTCAGTGTTTGCTGGTAATAAGCCAGTATGCGGTCGCGGTAGTTACCTTCGCCGGATTGCAGCAACTCAGTCAGTCGCTGGTGATATGCGGCGTAATGGCGCTCAAGCATAGCAACGCCAAACGCTTCTTTAGAACGAAAGTAGTGATAGAAGGACCCTTTCGGCACTTCAGCGGTTTTTAGGAGTTCGCTTAGCCCCATCCCGGTGAATCCACGTTGCAGGCAAAGTTGCTCGCCCGTCGCCAGGAGATGTTCGCGAGTATCATGTTCGGTGTGTTTGTTCATGCGTTGGAGTGTAGTAGACCAGTCGGTCTAGTGCAAGCAAAGTTGCTACTTTGGACATTAACAGCTTCAATAATGGTAATAATCTTATCTGAGGAGGGCGAGGTGACGGAGCAATTAGAGTTCTTTCCCGTCCAGAGCCCGTGCCGGGGAATTTGCCAGTCTGACGAACGGGGATTTTGTCGCGGCTGTTTTCGTAGCCGGGATGAGCGTTTTAACTGGAATAAGATGAGCGATGGCGAAAAACAAGAAGTGTTGCGCCTTTGTCGGCAGCGATTAATGCGCAAATTACGTGTAAATAAGTCAGCGCCATCAGACGAACCGGAGCAACCATCACTCTTTTGAGCCTAATCTTGCGTATACTCCTCTCATATCTGATAAGAGGAAGCAATTATGGTTCAGCGTATTACTATTGCGCCGCAAGGCCCGGAGTTTTCCCGTTTTGTGATGGGCTACTGGCGATTGATGGACTGGAATATGTCCGCCCGCCAGTTGGTCAGTTTTATTGAAGAGCATCTGGATCTCGGCGTGACCACCGTGGACCATGCTGATATTTATGGTGGCTATCAGTGCGAAGCGGCGTTTGGCGAGGCGCTGAAACTGGCACCTCACCTGCGTGAACGGATGGAAATCGTCAGTAAATGCGGTATCGCGACGACCGCGTGTGAAGAAAACGTCATTGGCCATTACATCACTGACCGCGATCACATCATTAAGAGCGCCGAACAGTCGCTAATTAATCTCGCGACCGATCATCTGGATCTGCTGTTAATCCACCGACCAGACCCGTTAATGGATGCCGATGAAGTGGCGGACGCCTTTAAACATCTGCATCAGAGCGGCAAAGTGCGTCATTTTGGTGTATCAAACTTTACACCTGCGCAATTTGCGCTGTTGCAATCACGCCTGCCATTTACTCTTGCCACTAATCAGGTGGAAATATCCCCGGTGCATCAGCCGTTACTGCTGGATGGCACGCTCGACCAACTGCAACAACTGCGTATTCGTCCGATGGCGTGGTCCTGCCTTGGTGGTGGTCGTCTGTTTAATGATGATTATTTCCAGCCGCTGCGTGATGAACTAACTGGCTGTGGTGGCAGAGGAGTTAAACGCGGGCTCGATTGAACAGGTAGTTTACGCCTGGGTACTACGTTTACCGTCGCAGCCGCTGCCAATTATCGGCTCAGGTAAAATTGAGCGCGTACGGGCAGCAGTCGAAGCAGAAACACTGAAAATGACCCGTCAACAATGGTTCCGTATCCGTAAAGCGGCACTAGGTTACGACGTACCGTAAGCACTTTTAGGAATAGCTGCCGTTCAAAAATGTGTCACTGGTTTACACTTATTCAGGAATGCACAATGAACGGAGGTCCTATGAAACGTTTTAGTCTGGCCATTCTGGCGCTGGTTGTTGCGACCGGCGCACAAGCTGCCAGTGAAAAAGTCGAGATGAACCTCGTCACGTCGCAAGGGGTTGGGCAGTCAATTGGTAGCGTCACCATTACTGAAACCGATAAAGGTCTGGAGTTTTCGCCCGATCTGAAAGCATTACCTCCCGGTGAACATGGCTTCCATATTCATGCCAAAGGAAGCTGCCAGCCAGCCACCAAAGATGGCAAAGCCAGCGCCGCAGAATCCGCAGGCGGGCATCTTGATCCACAAAATACCGGTAAACATGAAGGGCCAGAAGGTGCCGGGCATTTAGGCGATCTGCCTGCACTGGTAGTCAATAATGACGGCAAGGCGACCGATGCCGTCATCGCGCCTCGTCTGAAATCACTGGATGAAGTCAAAGACAAAGCGCTGATGGTCCACGTTGGCGGCGATAATATGTCCGATCAACCCAAACCGCTGGGCGGTGGCGGTGAACGCTATGCCTGTGGTGTAATTAAGTAATTAAGTAATTAAGAAGCCAGCGTACCTTGCGGCGGTGCTTGCTCAAGTTGCGAAAGCGAGCAGTACAGCCGCCAGACAATTGCCGCCAGCTCTCGGGCGGCAGGTTGATGATGACGGGCAAGGCTGTCGCAAATCCGCTGTAATTCTTCAAGTGTGGCCGCCAGTGATTTTTGCTGAACGCCACGCTCACTCATCACTCCCCGCAACAGTGAAATACAGTTATCCCGTACTCGCGATAACGGATCGGAACGCGATTCCCAGTCGCGCAATTGCCAGACAACATGAGAACAGTTCAGCAACACTACACCCCAGCGTAATAACCAACGGCGAGCCAGCGCATCCTGGCTGTTACTCAACTGACTGACGTGATGATAAGTGAGCGATTCAAATTCGCTTTCACTCAGTGTTGGATGGCGGCTTAGTTGATCGACAAAATCCCGGCGCAGCGCGCGAATATGGCGGCGGCTTTTACGAGCATCCGATCCTGGACGCAGAATGGCGAACGCTAACCACGCCAACGCGACGCCAACAATTTTTGCCAGATTATCGTTAAGAAAATCAGCAAAATCATACACCGGGGGATTAGTGACAGCGATAAACGAACCCATAAAAACAATCAGTTGCCCCCACAGTGCGGCAAATTTGGACATCTGCAATTTAAGAAGCTGCATCGTCGCCAGCAGTGGAAAGAGAAACAGTAAAAATTGCCACAGATCGCTAATCTGCACCATCAGGCCAAATTTGACCACAAAGCTGAATAGCGAAAGTAACACCAGCGTGCGCATCAGCAGTGACAACGACTTAAACGGTGCCGCGACGGCGGAGTAGAGTACGCAGCTAATTGCTGCCAGCGTTAAAGCATTGGCACCGGCATCCCATTGCGAAGCAATACTCCATGCGCCAATCATCATTAACGTACAAAATGTACGCAGCCCGCTCCACATAGCTTCGGCGTTATCGGTATGACGAGCCAGGCCGGATGTCCGTGGGAGTCTGGCATGATCATCTACACCGCTTTGCAGACGATGTAATTCCTGACTACTTTGCAGATAAAGGCGGCAAAAATAACGTAGTCGCTGCCAGAAGGCGACGTGCCGGTAGTCGGCGACGTTGGTCGGGCGTAGCGGGGAGATAATACGTGCGACGGTGTAAACATCTGTTTGCGAACTGGCGAGCGCCGTCAGCAGCTGTTCGAGAATTTCTCGCGTGGCATCTGGCGGTGAGGGCCAGTTGAGCAACATACGTCGCAGGCTGGAGATGACACTGGTCATACGTAATTGCTGGTGGAGTAGCGCATTAAGGCGCGCGTTTTGCTGGCGAAAACGATAGTGGCTCCAGAAAGCCTGGATACGCAGCAAATTCATGGTCAGTATCTGCCCAATCACCCCTTCATGTGCTGCACGAATGGCATCGGTTGTTTCAGGCCGCCAGAGTAAACTGGCATGTTCCAGTAATCGGGCGTGCATGTTTTTCAATGCGGTTAAAAGGGCTGTAGCATCGGAACTGCTCGGCAGGATCATCATCATCATGCCGCCGCACAAAATACCGACTATCACCTCGCAAACACGCGCCTGAGCGATATCCCACAGCTGGCTGGCCTCAGTAATATTAACCATCGGAAAGGCGATGATGGCAGCCGTGTAGCCCGCCAGTTGAAATGCATACGCGACGTTATTCGTGAAGTGCGCACAGGCCCAGGTACAAAAGCCAAGCCACGCCGACATGCTCAATAGAAAAAACCACGGCTCATTGAGCGTATGTCCGGCAAGAAGCAGTGCCGCAATGGCTCCGAGCAAACTGCCAGCGATGCGTCCGAGGCTTTTGCTGATGACACCGCCAACGGTGGGAAAGCTAACCACCGCAGCCGAGGTCATCGCCCAATAGGGCTCATCAAGATTCAAATAATAGGCAACCGTCAGCGCCAGACACATGGCAATGGTATTGCGTAACGCATAACGCCATTGCGCCAGCGTGGCCCTGAACCAGGGCAAATTGCGCAAGGACCATGACGATGCGTTCATTATTGACCTACGGCAATGCTACAGGTGGTGCCCGACACCAGCGTGACATCGCCTGGGACTTTATCCAGCGTAAAGCGGACGGGAACGCGTTGGGCGAGGCGAACCCAGGGGACGTTAGGTTTCACATCCGGAATAAGGCTTGAGTCACTTTCAACGCTCTGATCATAAATCGCCCGACCGATACTGGACACGTGACCCTGTAACGTTTTGTTATCACTATAGAGGGTAATTTGTGCTGGTGCACCTTCGCGGATATGGCGCAACTTGGTTTCTTCAAAATAACCAATGACGTAAAACGAGTGGCTGTCAACAAGGGCAAACAGCGGTTTCCCGGTGTCAGCGTAGTCGCCGATGCGGGTAGTGAGATTAGTCACCCATCCACTCACCGGGGCGCGAATTTCCGTTTGTGCCAGTTGCCATTGTGCCTGTTTCAGCGTCGCCTGTGCGGCATCAACGCTGGCCTGCATCGCTTTAACATTGAGGTTAGCGGTATCGAGTTCTTCGGCAGAAATAAAATTTTGTGAGAGATGACGACGACGATTCGCTTCGTTATTGGCTTTTGCGAGGCCAGATTGCGCTTTCGCCAGCTGAGCCTGTGCGTTCAGCTCGGCGATCTGAAAGGGCGTTTTATCGATCGTGAGCAGAAGATCCCCCGCGTTAACCAGCTGGTTGTCTTTTATATTCAGCTCAACAATACGTCCCGACACCTGTGGGGTGATAGAAACCTGTTCTGCGCGTATTTTCCCGTCGCGTGTCCACGGAGATTGCATGTAAAAATTCCACAGCCACCATCCGGCAAGAACCGCAACTACCGCTACAATGATTGTTGAGAAATACTTAATTGTTTTAATTGACATAGTTACCACGCAATCAGTATTGCCAGAGCAAGGCAAACGCAAATCGCAAACAGCGATAAATCCATTAACAAGGGATGCCAGATGTCACCGGCGTAGATCCAGCCTCGAAGCAGGCGGTGTATGACAAGCCAGATGACGAATCCAAATGCGAATGCTTTGAAAAACGGAGGAAAGTAGACGGACGCACCGAACACCAGATCTTGTAAGGGCAATCCTGTTGCATTGAGCATAAACTTCACAAAGTAGATTCCTTTACGACAGAATATATTGCGTTAGATTAATAAATATTCTTTAAGTGCGAAAAATTTACGCGCAATTTCTGAAAAATATGTCTGACGGTAACCAAATGCAGCAATACATTTGTTTTAGCAATACAATTGCTGCACACTATTCTAAAAGCCGCATAATATCTTAGCAAGCTAATTATAAGGAGATGAAATTGGAATCGCCACTAGGTTCTGATCTGGCACGGTTGGTGCGCATATGGCGTGCTCTGATAGACCATCGCCTGAAACCGCTGGAGTTAACACAAACCCATTGGGTTACGTTACACAATATCCATCAGTTACCTCCAGACCAGTCGCAAATTCAACTGGCAAAAGCGATTGGCATCGAGCAGCCATCACTGGTCCGTACGCTGGACCAACTGGAAGAAAAAGGGTTAATTTCGCGTCAAACTTGTGCCAGCGATCGTCGGGCTAAACGTATTAAACTGACGGAAAAGGCAGAGCCACTGATCAGCGAAATGGAAGCTGTTATTAACAAAACCCGCGCGGAAATTTTACATGGCATCTCCGCAGAGGAACTGGAACAACTGATTAAGCTCATCGCAAAACTTGAGCATAATATCATTGAGTTACAGGCCAAAGGGTGAAATGAAGGGGGCGTGTGGTCAGTAACCTGACCACACGCAAACTTATTTAGCGCGGGGAAACGGTCACCTGACTGCCATTGCTGGCCAGTACGACACGTTGGCCTGGAGAGAAATGAGTGTTCCCTTGTTTCTGTACCACCATGATGGTGTTGCCATCATCTTTACGAATTTCCAGCTCGACACCCTGCGTTTTGTTCATTGCACTCTGTACGCCCTGACCGGCTACACCACCTGCAACAGCCCCTGCTGCAGTAGCCAGAGAACGCCCGGTTCCGCCGCCAATAGTATTTCCCAGGAAACCACCAAGTACAGCACCACCAATTGCGCCGATAACGTTGGAATCATCACCGCCCTGAATCTGTACCTGACGTACATTAACGATGGTGCCATAGCTGACATTCTGTACTTGTTTCGCTTCAGAAGCGGTATAAACATCCCCTGACAGGGTGTCGTTATTAACACAACCGACAAGAGACAGACCTACCATTGAAACAACCAATACGCGTTTAATCATTGAAAAATCTCCTGTTCACCATGAAACGCCACGCAAGCATCCCTCATGGTCAAAGTATATGGCATATGTGAATCCATGGTTACATGTTCTACCAAATATGAGCAAATCATAATGAAAGTAGGATCAACCAATTATAAACAAAATATTCATGATGATTATTGATTTGAAGATAATGTTTTACTACCAACGGTAAAAATTGGTCATTCCGCATGGTATTCACGAAAAGTTTATGTTTGAGTGGTGCGCAAACGTCAGATTGAAAAAGGATGAACTATGAAATCGGGCCGCTTTATTGGCGTTATGTCAGGCACCAGCCTTGATGGTGTTGATGTTGTGTTGGCGACAATTGATGAACACCGGGTCGCACAGCTGGCAAGTTTGAGCTGGCCGATCCCGGTGTCTCTGAAACAGGCTGTACTGGATATTTGCCAGGGCCAGCAGCTTACACTTTCGCAGTTTGGACAGCTTGATACTCAACTCGGGCGACTTTTTGCTGATGCGGTCAATGCCTTGCTTAAGGAACAAAACCTGCAGGCGAGAGATATCGTTGCGATCGGCTGTCACGGTCAAACCGTCTGGCACGAACCGACGGGCGTGGCACCACACACTTTACAGATTGGCGATAACAATCAAATTGTGGCGCGCACCGGAATTACGGTTGTCGGTGATTTTCGCCGTCGCGATATTGCCTTGGGAGGACAAGGTGCACCGCTGGTACCTGCGTTCCATCATGCGCTGCTGGCTCACCCAACCGAGCGACGAATGGTGCTCAATATTGGCGGCATCGCCAATCTGTCACTGCTCATTCCTGGCCAGCCGGTTGGGGGCTACGATACCGGTCCTGGTAACATGCTGATGGATGCCTGGATCTGGCGTCAGGCCGGTAAACCTTACGATAAAGATGCCGAGTGGGCACGGGCGGGTAAAGTTATTCTCCCACTGCTGCAAAATATGCTCAGCGACCCATATTTCTCGCAACCCGCACCGAAAAGCACCGGACGCGAATACTTTAACTACGGCTGGCTGGAGCGCCATTTGCGCCATTTTCCGGGGGTTGATCCCCGTGATGTGCAGGCCACAGTGGCAGAACTCACCGCCGTGACCATTTCTGAACAAGTTTTGTTGAGCGGTGGCTGCGAACGATTGATGGTATGTGGTGGAGGTAGTCGTAATCCGCTACTCATGGCGCGTCTGGCGGCATTACTGCCAGGCACAGAAGTCACCACCACCGATGCCGTTGGCATTAGTGGCGATGACATGGAAGCATTGGCGTTCGCCTGGCTTGCCTGGCGAACGCTGGCGGGATTATCAGGAAATCTGCCTTCCGTCACTGGCGCAAGCCAGGAGACGGTACTGGGGGCTATTTTCCCCGCTAACCCGTGATATCAGAGTTAACTGAATTTTTCTTACCGCGTCTGCCGTTACACTTGGAACGTTAGGGAGGGCGTATTGCCCTCCAGACCAGGAAAGTCTTCGGGATATTTCTATGAAAAAACTGTTACTGATCTGTTTGCCGGTGCTTCTCACCGGCTGTAGCGCGTTCAATCAACTGGTTGAGCGCATGCAAACCGATACGCTGGAATACCAGTGTGATGAAAAACCGTTGACGGTCAAACTGAATAATCCGCGCCAGGAAGTCAGTTTTGTTTACGATAATCAACTACTGCATCTCAAACAGGGCATTTCAGCGTCTGGTGCACGTTACACCGACGGAATCTATGTTTTCTGGTCGAAAGGCGAGGAAGCGACTGTCTATAAACGCGACCGCATCGTCTTGAATAACTGTCAGTTACAAAATCCGCAGCGTTGAGATTTTTCCAGGGGCGGCGCACAATAGCGTCACCCACTGACAATCCGTAAAGAAAACCATGTCTGATAACGACGAATTGCAGCAAATCGCGCATCTGCGCCGTGAATACACCAAAGGCGGGTTACGCCGCCGCGATCTACCCGCCGATCCATTAACCCTTTTTGAACGTTGGCTCTCTCAGGCTTGTGAAGCCAAACTGGCTGACCCTACCGCGATGGTGGTCGCTACCGTGGATGAACATGGTCAGCCTTATCAGCGCATCGTTTTACTCAAACATTACGACGAAAAAGGCATGGTGTTTTACACCAACCTCGGCAGCCGTAAAGCACATCAAATCGAAAATAATCCGCGCGTTAGCCTGCTGTTCCCGTGGCATACCCTTGAACGCCAGGTGATGGTGATCGGTAAAGCGGAACGACTTTCGACTCTCGAAGTGATGAAATATTTTCATAGCCGCCCGCGTGATAGCCAGATTGGTGCATGGGTTTCGAAGCAGTCCAGTCGCATTTCTGCCCGCGGTATCCTTGAAAGTAAATTTCTGGAGCTGAAGCAGAAGTTTCAACAGGGCGAAGTGCCATTGCCCAGTTTTTGGGGCGGTTTTCGCGTCAGCCTTGAACAGATTGAGTTCTGGCAGGGCGGTGAGCATCGCCTGCATGACCGCTTTTTGTACCAGCGTGAAAATGATGCGTGGAAGATTGATCGTCTTGCACCCTGAAAAGATGCAAAAATCTTGCTTTAATCGCTGGTACTCCTGATTCTGGCACTTTATTCTATGTCTCTTTCGCATCTGGCGAAAAGTCGTGTACCGGCAAAGGTGCAGTCGTTATATACATGGAGATTTTGATGGCAAGCAGTAACTTGATTAAACAATTGCAAGAGCGGGGGCTGGTAGCCCAGGTGACGGACGAGGAAGCGTTAGCAGAGCGACTGGCGCAAGGCCCGATCGCGCTCTATTGCGGCTTCGATCCTACCGCTGACAGCTTGCATTTGGGGCATCTTGTTCCATTGTTATGCCTGAAACGCTTCCAGCAGGCGGGCCACAAGCCGGTTGCGCTGGTAGGCGGCGCGACGGGTCTGATTGGCGACCCGAGCTTCAAAGCTGCCGAGCGTAAGCTGAACACTGAAGAAACTGTTCAGGAGTGGGTGGACAAAATCCGCAAGCAGGTTGCCCCGTTCCTCGATTTCGACTGTGGAGAAAACTCTGCTATCGCGGCGAACAACTATGACTGGTTCGGCAATATGAATGTGCTGACCTTCCTGCGCGATATTGGCAAACACTTCTCCGTTAACCAGATGATCAACAAAGAAGCGGTTAAGCAGCGTCTCAACCGTGAAGATCAGGGGATTTCGTTCACTGAGTTTTCCTACAACCTGTTGCAGGGTTATGACTTCGCCTGTCTGAACAAACAGTACGGTGTGGTGCTGCAAATCGGTGGTTCTGACCAGTGGGGTAACATCACTTCTGGTATCGACCTGACCCGTCGTCTGCATCAGAATCAGGTGTTTGGCTTGACCGTTCCGCTGATCACCAAAGCAGACGGCACCAAATTTGGTAAAACTGAAGGCGGCGCAGTCTGGTTGGATCCGAAGAAAACCAGCCCGTACAAATTCTACCAGTTCTGGATCAACACTGCGGATGCCGACGTTTACCGCTTCCTGAAATTCTTCACCTTCATGAGCATTGAAGAGATCAACGCCCTGGAAGAAGAAGATAAAAACAGCGGTAAAGCACCGCGCGCCCAGTATGTGCTTGCAGAACAGGTGACACGTCTGGTGCATGGTGAAGAAGGTTTGCAGGCGGCAAAACGTATTACCGAATGCCTGTTCAGCGGTTCCTTGAGTGCGCTGAGTGAAGCGGACTTCGAACAGCTGGCGCAGGACGGCGTACCGATGGTTGAGATGGAAAAGGGCGCAGACCTGATGCAGGCGCTGGTCGATTCTGAACTGCAACCTTCCCGTGGTCAGGCGCGTAAAACTATCGCCTCCAATGCCATCACCATTAACGGTGAAAAACAGTCCGATCCTGAATACTTCTTTAAAGAAGAAGATCGTCTGTTTGGTCGTTTTACCTTACTGCGTCGCGGCAAAAAGAATTACTGTCTGATTTGCTGGAAATAATGCATTAAGTGGAAAGGGGGAGTGAGAAATCACTCCCCCTGGTTTTTATACAGGGAACATGATGAAAAATATTCTCGCTATCCAGTCTCACGTTGTTTATGGTCATGCGGGTAACAGTGCGGCAGAGTTTCCGATGCGCCGCTTGGGCGCGAACGTCTGGCCGCTGAACACCGTTCAATTTTCTAATCACACCCAATACGGCAAATGGACTGGCTGCGTGATGCCGCCCAGCCATTTAACCGAAATTGTGCAAGGCATTGCCGCCATTGATAAATTACACACCTGTGATGCCGTATTAAGTGGCTATTTGGGATCGGCGGAGCAGGGTGAACATATCCTCGGTATCGTTCGTCAGGTGAAAGCAGCGAATCCACAGGCGAAATATTTTTGCGATCCGGTAATGGGTCATCCGGAAAAAGGCTGTATCGTTGCACCGGGTGTCGCAGAGTTTCATGTGCGGCACGGTTTGCCTGCCAGCGATATCATTGCGCCGAATCTGGTTGAGCTGGAAATACTCTGTGAGCATCCGGTAAATAACGTCGAAGAAGCGGTTCTGGCAGCGCGCGAACTCATTGCGCAAGGGCCACAAATTGTGTTGGTTAAACACCTGGCGCGAGCTGGCTACAGCCGTGACCGTTTTGAAATGCTGCTAGTCACCGCCGATGAAGCCTGGCATATCAGCCGTCCGCTGGTGGATTTTGGTATGCGCCAGCCGGTAGGTGTTGGTGATGTGACGAGCGGCTTACTGCTGGTGAAACTGCTTCAGGGGGCAACGCTGCAGGAGGCCCTGGAACATGTGACCGCTGCAGTATACGAAATCATGGTGACCACAAAAGCAATGCAGGAATATGAGCTGCAAGTGGTTGCTGCTCAGGATCGTATTGCCAATCCAGAACATTATTTCAGCGCAACAAAGCTCTGAAATATCTCATTTCGGCCCACAACGACCTGTGGGCCGATGGCTATTACTTTAAGCCTTCCGCTGACAGCGCGTCTTGTACTTCCGGACGTTCAGCCATACGTTGCATAAATGCCGCAATGTGCTCTAACCCTTCCAGATTCAGTTTCACCGCGTATGCCCAGCGCAGAACCGTAAACAGATAGGCATCAGCAATTGTAAATCGTTGCCCGCAGATCCAGTGCTCATCCTTCAGTGCCTCGTTCACATATTGCAGCTTCTTCTCCAGCTGCGCGCGAACTGTCGATTTGTACTCTTCCGGTGTATCAGGGCGAAACAGAGGTGTGAAACCTTTATGCAGCTCGGTGGCGATGTAATTCAGCCATTCGATGGTTTTATAGCGGGAAATACTGTTTACCGGTGCCAGCAACTGGCGGTCGGGGACGCTGTCGGCAAGATACTGCATAATCGCTACGCCTTCCGTCAGCAAAGTACCATCGTCCAGCAGCAATGCAGGTACCTGTCCCTTAGGGTTAACGGCAAAGTAATCGTCACCGTTTTCGAGACGTTTTTTCATTAAATCCACACTGACGAGCGTAAAATCCTTTCCGCTCTCACGCAGGGTGATATGGGAAGCGAGAGAGCAGGCGCCCGGTTTGTAGAACAATTTCATCGGTAACTCCTTTTGTCTGTGGTTTAAAGTATGGTAGTGCGTTGCTGAACAAAAAAAAAGCCGCTAACGAAAAGTTAGCGGCTTGTAAAAGAGTTTCCCTGAATTTTACGCTACGGCTGCTTTCGCCGCTTTGTCTGCAGCGTCATCCTGCGTCATGCGGTGCAGTTTCGGCGCGGTAAACAGCATCAGTACTGCAATAACGGCAGTAGCGACACCAATCTGCAAGAATACGCGACCATAGACTTCCAGTGACATCAGCGGATCGGTAACGTTATCCGGCACAGCCATCATACCTGCAACATAACCACCAATCAGGTTTGCACCGGCAGTGGTCAGGAACCAGCTACCCATAATGAAGCCCATCAGACGCTGCGGAACGAGTTGTGCAACCATTGCCAGACCCAGGCCAGAGATCATCAGTTCCCCGATACTCTGCAGGCCATAGCTCGCGACCAGCCAGCTTACAGACACGATACCAGCGTCAGACGCGAATTTCGCACCCAGCGGCAGAATCAGGAACGCACCAGAACACATCACCATGCCGATAGCAAACTTGGTTGGCATTGGCAGGGTATCGCCCATCTTGTTATAGATAGCGGCCAGAATCGGGCTACCAATGATGATCCAGAACGGGTTCAGTGCCTGATACTGCTCAGGTTCTACGGCCAGGCCCAGAATGGTGTGTTCAACGTTACGAATCGCAAAGAAGTTCAGTGACGTTGGCATCTGGCTATAAAGCACGAAGAAGATAATGGCTTCGAGCATCAGGATGAAGGCAACGATCATTTTACGACGCGCAGCACCTTTCATCGCGAAGGCTTCTTTACCGAAGATAACCACGATACCGAAGGCAACAACGCCCAGCGCCATACGCGCAACTTCCTGATTGTGCAGCAGCCAGGTGGCGATAGCGATCAGTGCCACAACACCAATAATGGTCAGCAGCAGGTTACGGTAGTTGATAGGCTCGAAGTCTGGTTTTGAACCGTACTGTTTAACCCAACGTTGGCAGAAGGCGAAGTTAACGATAGTGATCAGCAGGCCTACAACGCTCAACGCAAACGCAACACTCCAGCCGTATTTCGCGGCCAGCCACGGCGTAGCAATCATAGAGAAGAAAGAGCCGATGTTGACGGACATGTAGTACATGGTGAATGCACCGTCCAGACGCGGGTCGTTTTTCTCATAGCATGTAGAAAGCAGAGAAGACGGGTTAGCTTTAAACAGGCCGTTACCGACCGCAATAGCCGCCATACCCATATAAACGATACCGGCGTCGTGACCAGACCAGGCAACCAGAGCATAACCAATCGCCAGCACAATAGCGCCGAGCATAATTACGCGTTTAGTACCCAGTACCTTGTCACCTAACCAGCCGCCGATAGCGACCAGACCATAAACCAGGGCACTAAAGGAAGAGAAAAGGGTGATTGAATCCGCTTCAGACATACCCAGTTGTTTAACCAGGTAAACAGCCATAATTCCTTGTAGGCCGTAATAACCAAAACGTTCCCATAACTCAATCGAGAAGATGAGATAGAACGCCTTCGGTTGTTTAAAAGCGTTCAAACTGACGCTTTCAGTTGGTTTTTGGTTTGCAGTGGACACTTTTACCTCTTTTTTTACATCCCATATTAACGGGGGTGCTTTCTCGCGTTATGTCTAAAAAACATACGCGCAATTGTTATAGTGGGAGGGGAAACGGCAGGTAATGTTCACTATCTTGCACTTTCAGACAAGTCCTTTGTAATAATCTGTTACATATAACTGAGGCGGGGAATTCAACCATTCCGGGAAATGTTATCCAGCGTTAAATTTTTCAAAAAACGTAACGGCAGATTTTTTCACTACCCTGAGAGGGTGATGATGGCTTAATGGCGATATGTTCTACTATTTGGCGTTTTTCCTAGTGAGATAGTCCAGTTTCTGAAAAATAGCCAGTGTAATGTTTTGTAGGTCAATATTTGTTGCGTGTGTAAATTTAAATGATTTTAACCTGATTCTTGCAATGTTTTTACATTGCCACAGCATCGTGATCTTGATCACGAATGAATAGAAAATTTCGCTATTAAAAAAACAATTAACCTGCATTTTTGGTTATCTGCAAACGGATTACCTGATGATAACGCTAAGCAATGGCATCATTGACGTTAAAAAGATGTTTTAAAAGAGGATAAAGAAAGGTTATGAATGGGGTAATCGGTGTTACCCCTGATCTTTAGATGTCAACTTTCTCTTTGTATTCACAAAGATCTTCAATAATACAAGAGCCACAGCGAGGCTTGCGGGCAATGCAGGTATAACGCCCGTGCAGGATCAACCAATGGTGGCAGTCGACTTTAAACTCTGCCGGAACCACTTTCAGTAGCTTTTCTTCTACCTGTTCGACGTTTTTCCCCGGCGCAAATTGAGTACGATTACAAACGCGGAAAATGTGCGTGTCGACAGCAATAGTCGGCCAGCCGAATGCAGTGTTTAATACGACGTTGGCTGTTTTACGACCTACACCAGGCAGGGCTTCAAGCGCAGCACGATCTTCCGGAACCTCGCCATTATGTTGTTCCAGTAATATACGGCAGGTTTTGATGATATTTTCTGCTTTGCTGTTATAAAGGCCAATCGTTTTGATATAGGTTTTCACCCCTTCAACGCCCAGTTCAAGCATCGCTGCAGGCGTATTAGCCACCGGGTAGAGTTTCGCCGTCGCCTTATTAACACTGACATCGGTCGCCTGAGCGGAAAGCAGTACGGCAATCAGCAATTCAAAAGGCGAACTGAAATTAAGCTCGGTGGTGGGATGAGGATTGTTCTCACGCAGGCGAGTGAGGATCTCCAGGCGTTTTGCTTTGTTCATCAGACATTCCCTGTTTCACCGTTTGGCAATGCACGTTCGGCAGCTGCTTCAGTACGGCGCTTTTTCATTTTTTCATCAATCAGGTATTTTCCTGCCAGCATCAGTCCCAGGCCAATAAATGCACCTGGTGGCAGCATCGCCAGCAGGAAAGGGGAGTCGGTGTGGAAAATCTCCACGCGTAATACTTTCGCCCAGCTACCTAACAGCGCATCTGCACCGTCAAACAACGTGCCATTGCCGATAATTTCGCGTAGTGAACCCAGCACGAACATGGCGCAGGTTGCGCCCATACCAATTGAAAAGCCGTCCAGTGCCGAAAGCGCCGGACCTTTTTTGGCGGCGAAGGCTTCAGCGCGGCCCACAACGATACAGTTAGTGACAATCAGCGGAATAAAAATCCCTAATGATTGATACAGGCCAAAGGCGTAGGCGTTGATCAGCATCTGTACAGCGCTGACCACCGAGGCGATGATCATCACGTAAATGGGAATGCGGATCTCGGCGGGTGTCCAGTGACGCAGCGTCGAAATGGTCAGGTTGGTTAGCGTCAGTACCAGCGTAGTCGCAAGTCCTAAACCCAGAGCGTTAGTGGCAGTGGACGTGACCGCCAACAGAGGACAAAGGCCGAGCAGCTGGACCAGCGCAGAGTTGTTTTTCCACAACCCCTGAACAATAACGTCTTTAATTTCGCTCACGTTTTATTCTCCACAGGCAGGAAGTTGAGAAAGTTGTGCGGGTAACGTCTGAGCGTACAATCCGGCGCGTTTTACCGCATTAACCACCGCGCGGGGAGTAATCGTCGCGCCGGTGAACTGGTCGAAATCACCACCATCTTTCTTCACCGCCCAGTTCGCATCATCCGCACCACTGATTTTTTTACCCGCAAAATGGGTGATCCAGTCAGAAAGGCGCAGTTCGATTTTATCGCCAAGCCCTGGCGTTTCGTGGTGCTCAGTCACGCGCGTGCCAAGTACCGTGCCGTTAAAATCGGCTCCTACCAGCAGCTGAATCGCACCTGAATAGCCATCTGGCGCGGTTGCTTCCAGAACGGCAGCTACCGGTTTGTCATCCTGTTTGGCGATGTAAACCCGATGCTCACCTTTACCTAACTCTGGCGCAGTGACCAGATAGCAACTCTGTGCCAGCGCATTGTTATAGCGTTCAGCTGGCAGCACCTGATCAAATAACGCCTTTTGTTGCAGACTGGCCTGTTCAGCAATTGTCGTTTTGGTCATCTGGTTGATGGCCGCAGTTAACCCTGTTGAACCCGCTGCAAAGAGCGCCAACGTAATGCCGTGTTTTCGGATAGTTTTCAGCATGGTTTACCCTTTGCGATGACCGTAGACGCACGGACGCGTGTAGTAATCGATCAGAGGAACCGTGATGTTCGCCAGCAGGACGGCAAAAGCCATGCCGTCAGGATAGCCGCCGAAACTGCGGATCAACCAGACTAATAAGCCCGCCAGCGCGCCGAAAATAAGACGACCACGATTGGTCGTAGAAGCGGTAACCGGGTCAGTCAAAATAAAGAATGCGCCGAGCATGGTCGCACCAGACAGCAGATGAATTTGCGGTGCTGCCAGAGTATCTGGTGAGAACAACCAGCCCAACGTTGCGCATAACGCCAACGTTGCTAAGAAGCTGAGGGGAATATGCCAGCGAATCGCTTTCTGCCATAGCAACCACACGCCGCCAGCCAGCCAGGCGAGATTTACCCATTGCCAACCAGCGCCCGCCAGAATACCGCTGTAGATCGGATATTGCATAATCTCTTCAACCGAATGACCGGCACGGACAGAGGTTTTAAATGTATCCAGCGGTGTCGCCTGACTAATGCCATCAATACCTAAGCGTAGCGTGTTCATATCACCACCACTGGTGGTATGACCACTGAAAATAACCTGTATGGTGTCGATAAAACCAGGGATGTTGACCGCAATTTCATGTGGCGGTAACCAACTGGTCATCTGCACCGGGAAGGAGATCAGTAAGACCACATAACCAATCATTGCCGGATTAAACGGGTTTTGCCCCAGACCGCCATACAACTGTTTAGCGATGATCACCGCAAACACCGTACCCAGCACGACCATCCACCATGGCGCGAGGGGGGGAATACTTACCGCCAGCAATAAGCCTGTCAGCAATGCTGAGTTATCTTTCAACGTTGCAGCTACCGACTGCTTGCGTAGTTTGAGGACGAGAGCTTCGGCCAGAAGAGCACTGACCGACGCCAACAGGATCTGAACGAGAGTACCCCAACCAAAAAACCACAGTTGCGCTGCGATTCCTGGCACGGCTGCGAGCAATACCAACAGCATAATGCGCGATGTCTGGCGCTGGTTATGGGTATAAGGGGAGCTAGCTATTCTGAATACCATTTAGTCCTCGTTTACAACCTTTTGCTGGGCGGCTTTTTTGGCCTGAACGCGGGCAATAGCCGCAGCAACTGCCGCTTTGCGCGGATCAATCTGTTCTTCTGGCTCTGCATTAGCCTGTTGCTGTTCCAGCTTGCGCGCTTTGGCGCGTGCAATAGCCGCTTCGATGGCGGCTTTGCGTGGATCAACCTGTTCTTCTGGTTCCGCATTAGCCTGTTGTTGCTGTTCCAGCTTGCGCGCTTTGGCACGGGCAATAGCCGCTTCGACGGCAGCTTTGCGCGGATCAATCTGTTCTTCTGGCTCCGCATTGGCCTGTTGCTGTTCCAGCTTGCGTGCTTTGGCACGGGCGATAGCGGCTTCGACGGCGGCTTTGCGCGGATCGACCTGTTGTTCTGGCTCCGCATTGGCTTGTTGCTGTTCCAGCTTGCGTGCTTTGGCGCGGGCAATAGCCGCTTCAACTGCAGTTTTACGTGGATCAGCAACGGTTGCAGCGTCGTTAGTTTGCTGCAGTTCTGCCTGTTTCGCTCTGGCTTGCGCTTTACGGGCTTCCCGTGCTGCAATAATTGCACTGTTATCCGGGCGTTCGCCCGCTTTAATCACAATAGGCTGTGTAGCCTGGGCCTGTTTCTCTTTCACCCGCGCCAGGGCGGCAGCAATCGCATCTTTATCTTTGGCTGCAGGTTGAACGGCTGCGCTCTTATGTCGTTCAAGGCGAGCCGCTTTTTCGCGCTCCAGACGAGCCTGGCGCGCTTCGAAACGCGCTTTGGCTTCTGCGGCGCGCTTTTCTTCCTGACGAATAGCCGCAATTTCAGCTTTTTCCTGACGGAAATATTGCACCAGGGGGATATTGCTCGGGCAAACCCACGCGCAAGCTCCACATTCAATGCAGTCGGCAATGTTATGCGTGGTGGCTTTATCGTGTTGCTGACCTTTGCTGAACCAGTACAGCTGTTGCGGCAAAAGATCCGCAGGGCAGGCGTCAGCACAGGCGCTACAACGGATGCAACTTTGTTCTTCCTGTGGTTCGCCAAGTTCATTGGCAGAGGGAGCCAACAGACAGTTGGTAATCTTTACGACCGGGACATCCAGCCACGGCAAGGTAAAGCCCATTAGCGGGCCGCCCATAATCACCATTTGGTCGGCAGAGGGGCAGAATCCGGCGTCATTCAATAAATGACGCACTGGCGTCCCCAACCGTGCCCAGACGTTGCCCGGGCGAGCGATTGCTTCGCCAGTCAGGGTCACGACACGCTCGGTAATCGGCTCGCCATCAATAACGGCACGTTTCACTGCATAAGCGGTGCCGACGTTTTGCATTAATACGCCGATATCGGATGAACGCCCGCCATGTGGAACCTGCTTCCCGGTCAGAATGTAGGTTAATTGTTTAGCACCGCCAGAAGGATATTTGGTGGGAATCACCCGCAGAGAAATATCGTGAGAGTCTGCCAGCACCGCGCGCAGCATGGAAATCGCCTGCGGTTTGTTATCTTCAATACCGATAAGAATTTCGCGTGGCTGCAGAATATGCGCAAGGATGCGGATACCCTCTACGACCTGAGCCGCACAATCCTGCATCAAACGGTCATCGGCGGTAATGTACGGCTCGCACTCAGCAGCGTTGATAATCAACGTTTCAATCTTATCTCCGCCGCCCTGCAATTTAACGCCTGTCGGAAATCCCGCACCACCCAGCCCGGCAACACCAAACTGATGAATGCGCTCGATTAACTCTTCGCGACTGCGAGAGCGATAATCGGCCCAGCCGTCGCGCGGGATCCAGCAGTCTTCGCCATCGGCATCAATAATCACACTTAATTCAGCTAAAGCTGAAGGATGAGCCGTAGAGTGGGGCGCAATAGCCGTAACGGTACCCGAGGTGGGCGCGTGAACCGGCAGCATTTTGCCGCGACCACGGGTAAGCGGCTGACCGCGCAATACGTTATCGCCGACGCTAACGCACAACTCACCTTCAGCGCCAATATGTTGTTTCAGTGGAATGACAAAACGCTGCGCCAGTGGTACCTGGCGCAGGGGCGTACCGTTGGACTGGGTTTTCATCTCCGGTGGATGGATGCCGCCGTTGAAATCCCAGATTTTATTTTTTCTGAATGCAGAGAATAACTTAAGCATGGTGTTCCACGGGAATGATACGCACGGGAATGGTGTTCAGATCCCATTTCCAGGAGTCAGGAGTTTCTGCGACCGGTTGCAACGAGATGCAGTGTGTCGGGCACGGATCAACACATAAATTGCAGCCCGTACAGAGATCACTCATTACCGTATGCATGGCGCGGGTAGCGCCAACGATGGCGTCTACCGGACACGCCTGAATACATTTAGTGCAGCCAATACAGTTATTTTCATCAATCACCGCCACCATCCGCGCTGGCGTTAGCTCTTGCGCTTCGCCATCCAGCGGCTGCGGCTCGACATTAAGCAACTCGGCAATTTTTAGCATCACAGCTTCGCCACCTGGGGCGCAACGGTTGATTTTTTCACCGTTACAGCTGATGGCTTCCGCGTAGGGGCGACAGCCGGGATAACCGCACTGACCACACTGGCTCTGCGGTAAGATTTCGTCAATTTTCTCAACGACCGGATCGTCTTCCACCGCAAAACGGCGGGAGGCATAACCCAGAATGGCGCCAAACGCCAGGCCCAGCAGGCTCACGGCGGCAACGGCAATCCAGATAGCATTCATTACAACTTCACCAAACCACTAAAGCCCATAAAGGCCAGAGACATAAGACCTGCGGTAATTAACGCAATGGCATTACCGCGAAAAGGTGCCGGGACATCAGCCACAGCAAGGCGTTCGCGGATGGCGGCGAAGAGCACCATCACCAGCGAGAAACCGACAGCGGCGGAAAAACCGTACAGCGCTGACTGCAAGAAATTGTGCCCGAGATTGATATTCAGCAACGCCACGCCGAGCACGGCACAGTTGGTGGTGATAAGCGGCAAAAAAATCCCCAGCAGACGGTAAAGTACCGGGCTGGTTTTGCGCACCACCATTTCGGTGAACTGCACAACCACAGCAATCACCAGAATAAACGCCAGGGTGCGCAGGTAAATCAGATTAAGTGGGATCAAAATCCACGTATCGATAAGCCAGGCGCAAATAGACGCCAGCGTCATTACAAACGTTGTTGCCAGCCCCATGCCCATCGCGGTTTCCAGCTTTTTGGAAACCCCCATAAACGGACAGAGACCGAGAAACTTGACCAGTACAAAGTTATTGACCAGTACAGTTCCGACAAACAGTAACAGGTAGTCAGTCATTTTTCGGCCTGAAATAAAAAAGCCGCCTATTATCCGTTAATCCAGAGCAGGCGACAACAGGTTAACTGTAAGGTTATTACGGATTCACAAACGTCGCTTTCACCCGCGACGAGCGTTTGAAATAGGGGACGATCAATGCGGTTGCCAACAAAGTAAACAGCAACTGGCGAACGGCTATGCCATCTTCTACGGGTGAAAAAGCGAACGCTTTTACTGCCAGCAATACGGAAATAAGCAGCCAGATAATATAGTGTTTAGGAACACAACGCCGACGTTTAAAGAAAGCGATGGTCAACCACAGTGTGTAATACCACATGGCGATAGCGGTAATAAAAGAAACGCCCCATAAGATTTGTGTCGTCAGTGCTTGTCCGCCGAGCGTTTGAAATGTTTGCGGAGAAGATAACGCAGCGGTATACAGCAACAACGCCAGCGTCGTACTCAACAGAGCGACTAAAAGCCAGGCCAACGGGCCAAGCAACCAGCCTCCAATACGTTGTGGCGTTGTGGTGGTCATAGGTTCTCCAGAATAGCGACGCAAACAGACAAATCTAATTTTAGGGGCGTTATTATAAGGCTTTTATAACCGATCGCTACTTTCTTTACTGGACATAGCGCCAGACGGACTTCGGTACCTGGCCGAGGTCAAACAAACGCCCGCCAGAAACCAGCTCTGCGCGACGGTGATCGGCAGCACGATACATATTGATCAGTTCCTGATCGTCCGTCAGGGTGTAATTAAGATGGTCGTAGAGTTTTTCCAGACTTTCGAGTGAACTGATTTTGCGAAATTTTAATAAGTAGTCCTGAACAGTCATAAAAGGTCCATAAAATAATTAATACCAAAGGGGTAGGTATTATTAGTGATGATAAAATTTCACCAAAAGTGAACGCTTGTGTTATTACAATAATAAGAATGTGCTGATGGCAAATATTCAGGGATGAAAAACTGCTCTGGAAAGAGTAACGCGCTTTACTATCCCTGACAATCATCAACAACATCGAACAAGATAATAAATTCCTGGTTTAATATCCGACAAGTGAAAACATGCACCCGGACGGGCAGCATGTCGCTCAACAAGTGCAGAGCTTACTTGTGTTGTACTGTAGTACTCTGTTCAGGTGGCTGATAGTTGTCAATGTGACTCGCCACGCCAAGAAGAATGACTGAAACGACAAGAACGATCCAACCTGTTAATTCAATAAGACGATTCATTACAGCCCACATCTCTGTTGATTGATCCATTAACTTCAGGGGGTAAATGTTACTTAGCAATAATAGCTCCAGCAAGATTTTTACTGAGGTTTTTGCAATATTTAGCTTTTGTCGTTGGAAAAATCGCTATTTTTTTGACTTAAGTTAAACAACATCCCTTATTGCTGGCAGGTTATTAAACTGTTGAGCGAGGGTAAAGGATAGTGTCAAATAGCCATCATACTTCAATGAGAGGCAATGACATGAGCGACAACATCCGTGTTGGGTTGATTGGGTATGGTTATGCGAGCAAAACCTTCCATGCGCCCCTGATTGCGGGCACGCCCGGGCTGGAGCTGGCGGTAATCTCCAGCAGCGATGAAACAAAAGTAAAAGCTGACTGGCCAACGGTTACGGTTGTCTCTGAGCCGAAGCATCTGTTTAACGATCCCAACATAGACCTGATTGTCATTCCTACACCCAACGATACCCATTTTCCGTTAGCCAAAGCGGCGCTTGAGGCGGGTAAACATGTGGTCGTTGATAAACCCTTTACCGTGACACTGTCACAAGCACGAGAGCTGGAAGCGCTGGCAAAAAGCCTGGGGCGAGTGCTGTCTGTATTCCATAACCGTCGCTGGGATAGCGATTTCCTGACGCTAAAAGGTTTGCTCGCGGAAGGCGTGCTGGGTGAAATTGCTTACTTTGAGTCCCATTTTGACCGCTTCCGCCCGCAGGTGCGCGATCGTTGGCGTGAACAGGGCGGCCCAGGCAGCGGTATCTGGTACGATTTAGCACCGCACCTTCTGGATCAGGCCATTACGTTATTTGGTTTACCGGTTAGCATGACGGTAGATTTGGCACAGTTACGGCCCGGAGCGCAGTCGACCGATTATTTCCACGCTATCTTGTCCTATCCGCAGCGGCGAGTGATTTTACACGGCACCATGCTGGCAGCAGCCGAGTCAGCACGGTATATCGTGCATGGATCCCGAGGCAGTTATGTGAAATATGGCCTCGATCCACAGGAAGAACGTCTGAAAAATGGCGAGCGTCTGCCGCAGGAAGACTGGGGCTACGATATGCGCGATGGCGTACTTACCCGCGTGGAAGGTGAGGAACGTGTCGAAGAAACGCTGTTGACAGTGCCGGGGAATTATCCGGCTTACTATGCGGCTATTCGTGATGCGTTAAATGGCGATGGTGAAAATCCGGTTCCGGCAAGTCAGGCAATCCAGGTAATGGAGTTGATTGAGCTGGGCATCGAATCCGCCAAACATCGCGCGACTTTGTGCCTTGCGTGAAAAGGGGATGGTGCAATTAGCACCATCCATTTTTGTTACTTCGCGGCGACTTTTTCTCGCAGTGCGCGTTTTTCCTCTGCGCTGAGGAAAGCCATTTCCAGACCATTAATCTGTGCCTGGCGGATTTGCTCGCGGGATAACCCAGCAGCTGGCGCGGCAACGGTATATTCGTGAATGATATCCACTCCCTGCACGCCTGGATCGTCAGTGTTAATGCTGGCACGAATGCCATGCTCAAGGAACGTTTTCAGCGGATGTGCAGCCAGATCCGCCACGGTGCTGGTCTGAATATTGGAGGTCAGACAGGATTCAATACCAATTTGTTGCTCGGCGAGAAAATCCATCAGCGCCCGATCTTCAATGGCTTTTACGCCATGTCCAATACGCTCCGCCCCCAGTTCACGAATCGCCTGCCAGATGCTTTCCGGTCCGGCAGCTTCGCCTGCATGGACGGTAATATGCCAGCCCGCATCACGCGCGCGGTTGAAATGAGAAAGGAACAGACTTCCCGGGAAACCAAGTTCATCACCGGCTAAATCAAGTGCGGTAATCTGGTCACGGTGGGCTAAAAAGGCCTCCAGCTCTTGCTGACAGGCGGCTTCGCCGAAGGTCCGGCTCATAATACCGATAAGCTTCGCCTGCACACCAAAGGCGCGGCAACCTTCACGTACGCCATCGATCACCGCTTCGACAACACCCGCTACAGGCAGCTGATGTGCCATTGCCATGTAGCCTGGTGAAAAACGCAGCTCGACATAGTGCAGGCCGTTACGGGCTGCATCTTCAATGTTTTCAAATGCCACGCGGCGGCAGGCATCAAGAGAGGCGAGAACTTTAACGCCCCAGTCAAGTTTAGTCAGAAAGCTCACCAGATCGGGTTCGTTGGCAATGACCTGAACGTGGGGAATCAGTGTTTCCAGGGATTGTGCAGGAAGCGAGATATTATACTGGCGGCCAAGTTCAAGAATGGTCTGGGGACGAATGTTGCCATCAAGGTGGCGATGGATATCAGTTAATGGCAGGGTGGTATCAATCATGGTCGCACTCTTTTTCTGGATATAAAAGTGCGCACCATTATAAAAACAAAGCAGGGTAAAAATCCACGATTGCGCAACGATTTTTTACGTTGCGCAATTGGGGTTAACCAACAGCGCGGATGGCGTTAATTAATCCAGCCACACCTTTTTCCAGTTTCGAACGTGGGCAGCCGGCATTGAGTCGGATAAAACCACGACCTTCTTCACCGTAGGTATATCCCGGCATGATCGCGATCTTTTCTTGCTCGATAAGCGCTTTTTGCAACGCGTTGTCGTCAATATTCAACGGACGTAGATCAAGCCAGGCCAGATAAGTGGATTGCGGGATCTGCCAGTTGAGTTCAGGAAACGCAGCGTTCATTTTATCTGCGATATACGTCAGGTTATCTTTCAGATAGACGCGTAAGGCATCCAGCCATGGCGCGCCTTGCTGATAGGCGGCGATATGAGCAGTTAACGCCAGTACCGAAGGGGAAGAAAGCCCATCACGTCCTTTCAGTGCCGATAAATAGGCATCGCGGCTACTGCTATTTTCTATAATCCCGTAAGCACCGGTCAGGGCGGGAATATTGAAACTTTTTGATCCCGACGTTAGCAACGCCCAGTCTCCGCGCGCCACATTACTCCAGGGAATATGCGGCTGCTCGCCCCAAACCATATCCATATGGATTTCATCGGAAATAACCCGCACACCATGACGCTCGCACAGGTCAGCCATGATCTCCAGCTCATCGCACGTCCACACTTTCCCGGTAGGATTCTGTGGGCTACACAGGAGCAGAATTTTGCATTCTGGTTTCGCCAACACGGCTTCCAGCTTGCCCATATCGCAAAACCAGCCGTCAGGCTGCTTCTCTAAAGCAACGGGCATTACTGTGCGCTGGTTACCTTCAATGGCCTTGTAAAATGCGTCATAGGCGGGTGTGTGGATCACCACGCCTTCACCTGTTTCAGACCACTGACGAATCAGTTCTGAAACCATATAGATAACAGAAGGGCCATACACCACCGACTGAGGATCGATGGCGGTGTAATGCTGGGTGGAAAACCAGTGGGCAATAGCCGCGAGAAACTCATCGTTTTTCCAGCGGCTGTAGCCAAACACGCCGTGTATCAGGCGCTGATTCAGCGCCTCGATAATGCAGGGGGCAGTGGCAAAATCCATGTCTGAAATCGTGAACGGTAACAGGTCAGCAGTGCCGAAACGGTCAGCGACATAATCCCACTGCGTACACCATGTGCCATGACGATCCACGACCTTTGAAAAATCGAACATATCTTATCCTTATGCCTGGACAGTATGCATCAGACCGGCCATTTCATCTTTTACTGACTGAACTTGTGGCCCGATAACAACCTGCAGGTTATGTTGATTAAGTTGTACTACGCCAATTGCCCGATTGTCCTTCAGTGCCTGCACATTAACAAGCGACATATCTTTTACAGACAAACGCAGACGCGTAATGCAGTTATCGAGGCTGACAATATTGTCGGCACCGCCTAAGGCTTCGAGGATTGCCGGAACGTTGTAACCTGATTTACCCGGCGCACCGGCAACGGCTTTTTCGATTGAACTGGCAACTTCACTATCGCGCCCCGGGGTTTTGAGATTGAAGCGGGTGATAGCGAAACGGAAGATGATGTAGTAAACGACAAACCAGATTGCCGCCACTACTGGCACCATGTACCACTTGGTTGACAGACCATGCAAAATACCGAACACCACAAAGTCGATGATATTGCCGTCGGTATTACCGATGGTGACGCCGAGCACAGACATGACAGTGAAGCCGAGGCCGGTTAACAGCGCGTGGATGACATACAGAACTGGCGCTACGAACAGGAAAAGGAATTCCAGCGGTTCGGTCGTGCCGCCAACGACACAGGCGATCAGGCCAGAAATCAGCAGACCTTTAATTTTATGGCGATTTTCCGGGCGCGCGCAGTGATACATAGCTAACGCTGCACCTGGCAGACCGCCGAGAAACGCAGGCATTTTGCCTTGCGAAAGGAAACGCGTGGCGCTTTCAGAAAAACCGTGAGTGGTCGGGCAACTCAATTGCGCCTGGAAGATGGTCAGTGCACCGCTGACGGTTTGACCGCAGACTTCCTGCGTGCCGCCTGCGTCGGTAAAGCGAATTAATGCCACCAGAATGTGATGCAGACCAAACGGCAACAGCAGACGTTCACCGGTACCAAACAGCATCGGTCCGAAATCTCCCGCGCTGTTGATCATATGGCCTAAGCCGCTAATACCCATGGCGAAAATCGGCCAGACTAATGGAATCACCAGGCCGACAAGACCCATCACTAGCGAGGAGATGATTGGTACGAAGCGCGTACCGCCGAAGAATGCCAGCGCATCCGGCAGGCGGATATTATGGAATCGCTCATGCAGCATCCAGACGATAATACCGGCGATCACCGCACCGAGGATCCCGGTGTCGATCGACTGGATCCCAAGAATGCTCTGGATGTTATTGGCTTTCAGAACCGCGGCGTCCGTGGTTGGCAGAATGCCTTTATTGGTCAACCAGAAGTTTACCGCGAGGTTCATTACCGCATAACCGACGAAGCCAGCGAATGCCGCTACGCCTTTGTTTTCGCGTGCCAGACCCAGCGGGATGGCGATACAGAACATGACTGGCAAGAAACTAAAAGCAAACGAGCCAATCTTACTCATCCAGGTAAAGATAGCCTGCAACACGGGGTTGCCCAGGACCGGGATCAGGGTGATGACATCATGGCTGCTAAGAGAACTACCAATGCCGAGCATAATGCCGCAGAACGACAATAATGCCACGGGTAACATGAAGGTTTTGCCTAACTGCTGGAAGAACTCCCACAGCGTGACTTTCGGTGCTGTTTTCGCCGTCATAAAACGACTCCTCGTAGAGAACAATCTGGATTCAATAAATTGCGCGAGAAGATAAAACGTTTTATCAAATTTTAGTGAGGCATAAATCACATTACACAACGATAATAGCGGGTATAAGATAAATAAAAGGTAAAACGTTTTATCTGTCACATAATCAGGGAGTAGGTCATCTGCATGGCTACCGCCAAAAAAATAACCATTCATGATGTTGCGCTGGCTGCGGGCGTGTCGGTAAGTACCGTTTCGCTGGTGCTTAGTGGCAAAGGGCGAATCTCTACCGCCACAGGAGAACGCGTTAACGCCGCCATTGAAGAGCTGGGATTTGTGCGCAATCGCCAGGCGTCGGCGCTGCGCGGCGGGCAAAGCGGCGTCATTGGTTTGATCGTCCGTGATTTATCTGCGCCGTTTTACGCCGAATTGACGGCCGGATTGACGGAAGCTCTGGAAGCGCAGGGACGGATGGTTTTTTTGCTTCACGGCGGTAAAGACGGCGAGCAGCTGGCACAGCGGTTTTCACTATTACTGAATCAGGGTGTCGATGGTGTGGTCATTGCCGGGGCTGCAGGAAGCAGCGATGACCTGCGACGGATAGCAGAAGAAAAAGCTATCCCGGTGATTTTCGCTTCCCGTGCCAGTTATCTTGATGACGTTGATACGGTTCGCCCGGACAACATGCAGGCTGCACAGTTGTTGACGGAGCATCTCATTCGCAATGGGCATCAGCGTATCGCCTGGCTGGGAGGGCAAAGTTCCTCATTAACCCGGGCAGAAAGGGTGGGGGGCTATTGTGCGACTCTACTAAAATTTGGCCTGCCGTTTCACAGCGATTGGGTGCTGGAGTGCACTTCCAGCCAGAAGCAAGCCGCGGAAGCTATCACGGCGCTTTTACGTCATAACCCGACCATCAGCGCCGTGGTTTGCTATAACGAAACTATTGCGATGGGGGCATGGTTTGGTTTGCTGAAAGCAGGAAGGCAAAGCGGGGAAAGCGGAGTCGATCGTTACTTTGAGCAACAGGTTTCGCTGGCGGCATTTACCGATGCAACGCCAACCACACTTGATGATATACCCGTTACCTGGGCCAGCACGCCAGCGCGGGAACTTGGTACCACACTTGCGGATCGCATGATGCAAAAAATCACCCATGAAGAGACGCATTCACGCAATCTTATTATTCCCGCCCGGCTCATTGCGGCGAAATAATCCTCTCTTTATCTGCTATACCTGGTAGTGTCCTTTCCTCAAGGTTAATGATAAAAAATGTGGCACACAGGCGGTGCCTTTTATTTTTACTGAAGTTCACAGGAGGTTTATGTGTTTAATTCTGACAACCTGAGACTCGACGGAAAATGCGCCATCATTACAGGTGCGGGTGCAGGTATTGGTAAAGAAATCGCCATTACATTCGCGACAGCTGGCGCATCTGTGGTGGTCAGTGATATTAACGCCGATGCAGCTAATCATGTTGTAGATGAAATTCAACAACTGGGTGGTCAGGCATTTGCCTGCCGCTGCGATATTACTTCCGAACAGGAACTCTCTGCACTGGCAGACTTTGCCGTCAGTAAGTTGGGTAAAGTTGATATCCTGGTTAACAACGCCGGTGGCGGTGGTCCTAAACCGTTTGATATGCCAATGGCAGATTTTCGCCGCGCTTATGAACTGAATGTATTTTCTTTTTTCCATCTGTCACAACTTGTTGCGCCAGAAATGGAAAAAAATGGCGGTGGCGTTATTCTGACCATTACTTCTATGGCGGCAGAAAATAAAAATATAAACATGACCTCCTATGCATCATCTAAAGCTGCGGCCAGTCATCTGGTCAGAAATATGGCGTTTGACCTGGGTGAAAAAAATATTCGGGTGAATGGCATTGCGCCGGGGGCAATATTAACCGATGCCCTGAAATCCGTTATTACACCAGAGATTGAACAGAAAATGTTGCAACACACACCAATCAGACGTCTGGGCCAACCGCAAGATATAGCTAACGCGGCGCTGTTCCTTTGCTCGCCTGCAGCCAGCTGGGTAAGCGGACAAATTCTCACCGTCTCCGGTGGTGGGGTACAGGAGCTCAATTAATACACTAACGAACCGGTAAACAGCCGTATGTGTTGTTTACCGGGATAGCGTGTGCAACTCATCAACGTCTCTGCTAAACAACTGGCAGCCAAATCACGGCTATTGGTTGACCAATATCTGGATAAAAAGCTTACGAATTGAGTGTGCCTTCGCACTATTCAACAGCAATGATAGGCGCTCACCTGACAACGCGGTAAACTAGTTATTCATGCTAACTATAATGGTTTAATGATGGATAACATGCAGACTGAAGCACAACCGACACGGACCCGGATCCTCAATGCTGCCAGAGAGATTTTTTCAGAAAATGGATTTCACAGTGCCTCGATGAAAGCCATCTGTAAATCCTGCGCCATTAGTCCCGGGACGCTCTATCACCATTTCATCTCCAAAGAAGCCTTGATTCAGGCGATTATCTTACAGGACCAGGAGAGGGCGCTGGCCCGTTTCCGGGAACCGATTGAAGGGATTCATTTCGTTGACTATATGGTCGAGTCTATTGTCTCTCTCACCCATGAAGCCTTTGGGCAACGAGCGCTGGTGGTCGAAATTATGGCGGAAGGGATGCGTAACCCACAGGTCGCCGCCATGCTTAAAAATAAGCATATGACGATCACGGAATTTGTTGCCCAGCGGATGCGTGATGCCCAGCAAAAAGGCGAGATAAGCCCAGACATCAACACGGCAATGACTTCACGTTTACTGCTGGATCTGACCTACGGTGTACTGGCCGATATCGAAGCGGAAGACCTGGCTCGTGAAGCGTCGTTTGCTCAGGGTTTACGCGCGATGATTGGCGGTATCTTAACCGCATCCTGATCCTCTCTCTCTTTCCGCGGGCTGGTGACAACTGAGCCCGCGTTTCATATCGTAATTTCTCTGTGCAAAAATCATCCTCCCAGGGATCGGAGAATCCCACCTAAATATTCATCGTAGCAATATATCATGAGGGTTTATCGTTCCCAATATGTTCGAACGAACGTTCGATTGCTTATTTTGTGGCTTCTGTCAACGCTGTTTTAAAGATTAATGCGATCAATATCACGCTGTGGGTATTGCAGTTTTTGGTTTTTTGATCGCGGTGTCAGTTCTTTTTATTTCCATTTCTCTTCCATGGGTTTCTCACAGATAACTGTGTGCAACACAGAATTGGTTAACTAATCAGATTAAAGGTTGACCAGTATTTTTATCTTAATGAGGAGTCCCTTATGTTACGTCCTGTAGAAACCCCAACCCGTGAAATCAAAAAACTCGACGGCCTGTGGGCATTCAGTCTGGATCGCGAAAACTGTGGAATTGATCAGCGTTGGTGGGAAAGCGCGTTACAAGAAAGCCGGGCAATTGCTGTGCCAGGCAGTTTTAACGATCAGTTCGCCGATGCAGATATTCGTAATCATGTGGGCAACGTCTGGTATCAGCGCGAAGTCTTTATACCGAAAGGTTGGGCGGGCCAGCGTATTGTACTGCGTTTCGATGCGGTCACTCATTACGGCAAAGTGTGGGTAAATAATCAGGAAGTGATGGAGCATCAGGGCGGCTATACGCCATTTGAAGCCGATGTCACTCCGTATGTTATTGCCGGGAAAAGTGTACGTATCACTGTTTGTGTGAACAACGAACTGAACTGGCAGACTATCCCGCCGGGAATGGTGATTACCGACGAAAACGGCAAGAAAAAGCAGTCTTACTTTCATGATTTCTTTAACTACGCCGGGATCCATCGCAGCGTAATGCTCTACACCACGCCGAATACCTGGGTGGACGATATCACCGTGGTGACGCATGTCGCGCAAGACTGTAACCACGCATCTGTTGACTGGCAGGTGGTGGCAAATGGTGATGTCAGCGTTGAACTGCGTGATGCGGATCAACAGGTGGTTGCAACTGGACAAGGCACCAGCGGGACTTTGCAAGTAGTGAATCCGCACCTCTGGCAACCGGGTGAAGGTTATCTCTATGAACTGTGCGTCACAGCCAAAAGCCAGACAGAGTGTGATATCTACCTGCTGCGCGTCGGTATCCGGTCAGTGGCAGTGAAGGGCGAACAGTTCCTGATCAACCACAAACCGTTCTACTTTACTGGCTTTGGTCGTCATGAAGATGCGGATTTGCGCGGCAAAGGATTCGATAACGTGCTGATGGTGCACGATCACGCATTAATGGACTGGATTGGGGCCAACTCCTACCGTACCTCGCATTACCCTTACGCTGAAGAGATGCTCGACTGGGCAGATGAACATGGCATCGTGGTGATTGATGAAACTGCAGCTGTCGGCTTTAACCTCTCTTTAGGCATTGGTTTCGAAGCGGGCAACAAGCCGAAAGAACTGTACAGCGAAGAGGCAGTCAACGGGGAAACCCAGCAGGCGCACTTACAGGCGATTAAAGAGCTGATTGCGCGTGACAAAAACCACCCAAGCGTGGTGATGTGGAGTATTGCCAACGAACCGGATACCCGTCCGCAAGGTGCACGGGAATATTTCGCGCCACTGGCGGAAGCAACGCGTAAACTCGACCCGACGCGTCCGATCACCTGCGTCAATGTAATGTTCTGCGACGCTCACACCGATACCATCAGCGATCTCTTTGATGTGCTGTGCCTGAACCGTTATTACGGTTGGTATGTCCAAAGCGGCGATTTGGAAACGGCAGAGAAGGTTCTGGAAAAAGAACTTCTGGCCTGGCAGGAGAAACTGCATCAGCCGATTATCATCACCGAATACGGTGTGGATACGTTAGCCGGCCTGCACTCAATGTACACCGACATGTGGAGTGAAGAGTATCAGTGTGCATGGCTGGATATGTATCACCGCGTCTTTGATCGCGTCAGCGCTGTCGTCGGTGAGCAGGTATGGAATTTCGCCGATTTTGCGACCTCGCAAGGCATATTGCGCGTTGGCGGTAACAAGAAAGGGATCTTCACTCGCGACCGCAAACCGAAGTCTGCGGCTTTTCTGCTGCAAAAACGCTGGACCGGCATGAACTTCGGTGAAAAACCGCAGCAGGGAGGCAAACAATGAATCAACAACTCTCCTGGCGCGCCATCGTCGGCTACAGCCTCGGTGACGTCGCCAATAACTTCGCCTTCGCAATGGGGGCGCTCTTCCTGTTGAGTTACTACACCGACGTCGCTGGCGTCGGTGCCGCTGCGGCGGGCACCATGCTGTTACTGGTGCGGGTATTCGATGCCTTCGCCGATGTCTTTGCCGGACGAGTGGTGGACAGTGTGAATACCCGATGGGGAAAATTCCGCCCGTTTTTACTCTTCGGTACTGCGCCGTTAATGATCTTCAGCGTGCTGGTATTCTGGGTGCCGACCGACTGGAGCCATAGCAGCAAAGTTGTGTATGCATATTTGACCTACATGGGACTCGGGCTTTGCTACAGCCTGGTGAATATTCCTTATGGTTCACTTGCTACCGCGATGACCCAACAACCACAATCCCGCGCCCGTCTGGGCGCGGCTCGCGGGATTGCCGCTTCATTGACCTTTGTCTGCCTGGCATTTCTGATAGGACCGAGCATTAAGAACTCCAGCCCGGAAGAGATGGTGTCGGTATATCATTTCTGGACAATTGTGCTGGCGATTGCCGGAATGGTGCTTTACTTCATCTGCTTCAAATCGACGCGTGAGAATGTGGTACGTATCGTGGCGCAGCCGTCATTGAAGATCAGTCTGCAAACCCTGAAACGGAATCGCCCGCTGTTTATGTTGTGCATCGGTGCGCTGTGTGTGCTGATTTCGACCTTCGCGGTCAGCGCCTCGTCGTTGTTCTACGTGCGCTATGTGTTAAATGATACCGGGCTGTTCACTGTGCTGGTACTGGTGCAAAACCTGGTCGGTACTGTGGCATCGGCACCGCTGGTGCCGGGGATGGTCGCGAGGATCGGTAAAAAGAATACCTTCCTGATTGGCGCTTTGCTGGGAACCTGCGGTTATCTGCTGTTCTTCTGGGTTTCCGTCTGGTCACTGCCGGTGGCGTTGGTTGCGTTGGCCATCGCATCAATTGGCCAGGGCGTTACCATGACCGTGATGTGGGCACTGGAAGCTGATACCGTAGAATACGGTGAATACCTGACCGGCGTGCGAATTGAAGGGCTCACCTATTCACTATTCTCATTTACCCGTAAATGCGGTCAGGCAATCGGAGGTTCAATTCCTGCCTTTATTTTGGGATTAAGCGGATATATCGCCAATCAGGCGCAAACGCCGGAAGTTATTATGGGCATCCGCACATCAATTGCCTTAGTACCTTGCGGATTTATGCTACTGGCATTCGTCATTATCTGGTTTTATCCACTCACGGATAAAAAATTCAAAGAAATCGTTGTTGAAATTGATAATCGTAAAAAAGTGCAGCAGCAATTAATCAACGATATCACTAGTTAATATTCAATAAAAATAATCAGAACATCAAAGGTGCAACTATGAGAAAAATAGTGGCCATGGCCGTTATTTGCCTGACGGCTGCCTCTGGCCTTACCTCTGCTTACGCGGCGCAACTGGCTGACGATGAAGCGGGACTACGCATCAGACTGAAAAACGAATTGCGCAGGGCTGATAAGCCCAGTGCTGGCACGGGAAGAGATATTTACGCATGGGTACAGGGAGGATTGCTCGATTTCAATAGTGGTTATTATTCCAATATTATTGGCGTTGAAGGCGGGGCGTATTATGTTTATAAATTAGGTGCTCGTGCTGATATGAGTACCCGGTGGTATCTTGATGGTGATAAAAGTTTTGGCTTTGCCCTGGGGGCAGTAAAAATAAAACCCAGTGAAAATAGCCTGCTAAAATTAGGTCGCTTCGGGACGGATTATAGTTATGGTAGCTTACCTTATCGTATTCCGTTAATGGCTGGCAGTTCGCAACGTACATTACGGACTGTTTCTGAAGGAGCATTAGGTTATTGGGCTTTAACGCCAAATATTGATCTGTGGGGAATGTGGCGTTCACGAGTATTTTTATGGACCGATTCAACAACCGGTATTCGTGATGAAGGTGTTTATAACAGCCAGACGGGAAAATACGATAAACATCGCGCACGTTCTTTTTTAGCCGCCAGTTGGCATGATGATACCAGTCGCTATTCTCTGGGGGCATCGGTACAGAAAGATGTTTCCAATCAGATACAAAGTATTCTCGAGAAAAGCATACCGCTTGACCCGAATTATACGTTGAAAGGGGAGTTGCTCGGCTTTTACGCGCAACTTGAAGGTTTAAGTCGTAATACCAGCCAGCCCAATGAAACGGCGTTGGTTAGTGGACAATTGACCTGGAATGCGCCGTGGGGAAGCGTATTTGGCAGTGGTGGTTATTTGCGCCATGCAATGAATGGTGCCGTGGTGGACACCGACATTGGCTATCCCTTTTCATTAAGTCTTGATCGTAACCGTGAAGGAATGCAGTCCTGGCAATTGGGCGTCAATTATCGTTTAACTCCGCAATTTACGCTGACATTTGCACCGATTGTGACTCGCGGCTATGAATCCAGTAAACGAGATGTGCGGATTGAAGGCGCGGGTATCTTAGGTGGTATGAACTATCGGGTCAGCGAAGGGCCGTTACAAGGGATGAATTTCTTTCTTGCTGCCGATAAAGGGCGGGAAAAGCGCGATGGCAGTGCGCTGGGCGATCGCCTGAATTACTGGGATGTGAAAATGAGTATTCAGTATGACTTTATGCTGAAGTAAGAAAAAACGCCGGAGAGAAAAATCTCCGGCGTTTTGGCTGTGAATTACTGCTGCGGAATAGCGGGTACAGCCGGAACGTTTAATGCCGGCATCGCAAACATACCCACGAAATCTTCCAGTGGCATTTTCTGCCCGTTTAACGTTATCTGACCGTTAGCATATTGCAGGCTGGTGGTGATGGTATTGTCCTGCAAGGTGGTCAGACGGAACATCTGCCCCATTGCTGATGCACCTTCAACTTGCTGTTTCGCCAGTTTTTTCGCTTGATCTTCCTGATAACCTTCCAGCTTCGCTACCTGAGTCATTAACTCAGTTGCCATATCCACCGGAATGGTCAGTTTCGCATCCAGAGATTTAACCGACCGGTCCACTTCCTGCGCCAGCGTTTGCGGCGCTTCTTTAGTCGTTGCCGGATCTTTCAGGAACAGCGACAGATTCAGCGCACTTTCACCCTGACTGTTTTTCCAGCTTAGCGGCGCGATAGTAATCACCGGATCGCCTTTCAGCATCAGCGGCAGAGCGCTAAAGAAGGCTTCCGTCACTTTCTCCTGATAAAGTTCGGGATTGTTGGCAATTTCTGGCTGTGCCAGCAGCGCCTGAGTTTGCGCGTTATATTGCTGGCTAAACTGATGCCAGGCTTCGCCATCAATTTGGCCGACTTTTAAAGTCAGCTTGCCACTGCCCAGATCCTGATTCTGTACCTTCAGGCTGTTTAGCGAGTAATCCAGTTGGCTATTGACCGTTTTACCGTCATTGACCAGATCCGATTTACCGCTGATCTCCATGCCTTCCAGCAGTGCCAGTTCTTTGCCCTCCACTGAAATGGTCATTTTTTCCAGCGACAGTTTTTGGTTTCCTACGCGCTCACCAAAACTTGCCAGCGTGCTGGAACCGTCGGTTTTCAGATTATTAAAGGTTAACTGCACTTTCTGGTTGTATTCGTTAACCGCGTCTATCCGACCACTTTGCGCCTCCCCGGAAAGGGAGATAGCTTTGCCGTCTCTGTCTGCATTTAACTGGAACTCGCCGCCGCTAAATGCGACTTTTTCATCCTTTTGCTCGTAATTCAGTGGCTTGAGCGAAATGTCGGAACTGGAATCTCCGCTGTAACCAATGCGGGAGTTAATCTCAAAAGGCGTTTCACCTTTTGCCATATCAAACAGTGGTTTGCTTACTTCGTTATTAACCAGCGTGGTTTGAATTGATGCCATCGATGGGATCAGGTTCAGTTTTTTAAGCTGGGCAAGCGGGAAGGGACCATGATCAACCGATTCGTTGAAGATGACGCTCTGACCGCTTTTAATCCACGGATTTTCTTTCCCGGCAATGGGTTTTACCAACAGTTGCAGCTGACTGCTGAATACGCCGCGATGATAGTTTTGATAACTCACTTCCAGGTTGGATTCAGGAGCGGTCAGTTTGAGTTGCGCGTTCGCCTGCGCGACCATGTCTTCGAGATGGGTTTCAATCTTCTTGCCTGTATACCATGCGCCGCCTGTCCAGACTACGCCTAGCGCAACAATGACGCCTACCGCTACCAGCGATTTATTCATAATGATTATCCATAAAATGAAATCAGGCGGACTGGCCGCCTGAAGGTGTTATAAGCCTTTAATAAGCTTAGCAAGAGATGTTAATTTTTTCAGTAAGCTCTTACAGCTTGTTGTAAACACGCGCTAAACGGCCGTGGCCTTTGACAGTCACCGGTGATTCGTTGGCGGCAATAAACGCTGATTCACCCGGTTTAAGCTGTAACTGCTGAGAACCTTTACACAGCGTTGCATCGCCTTCGACGCAGAACAAAATGGCGGCACTCTGCTGGCTGATGGTGGTTTCTTTATCACTAAGGTCATGCAGCGAGAAGGCAAAATCATCAACAGGAATCGGGAAGTCCAGTTCTGCACCTTGTTTCACCGGCTGGGTCAACAACTGGTTAGCCGGTTTGGCTTCGAACTTCACATTGGCAACCAGTTCCGGAATATCAATATATTTAGGCGTCAGACCCGCACGCAGCACGTTATCGGAGTTCGCCATCACTTCCAGCGCCACGCCTTGCAGGTAAGCGTGCGGCGTTTCAGCGAACAGGAACATCGCTTCGCCAGGATTCAATTTCACCACATTCAGCAACAGCGGGGAGAACAGACCGCTGTCATCCGGGTAAAATTCAGAAATTAAACGAATCGTTTGCCACGGTTCACCCTGCTGGCTGTCAAGGGCCGATTTTAAAATCGCCAGCGCGCGGGATTTTTCTTCCCCCTGCATATTCAGCAGGCTGGCGAACAGTTCGCTTAAACGTTCGGCATCAGGCTGTTGTAAAAAGTGAGCAATCGCCGGATGTGCACCTGCGACTGGCTGGAGTAGGGAGACAATCTCGGAAAATTCACGAAACGCGTTCATCGCAAGGAAAGGCGTCAGCGCAAAAACCAGCTCCGGCTTGTGGTTAGGATCTTTATAGTTACGCTCGGCGGCATCCATCGGAATACCTGCGGCATTTTCTTTGGCAAAACCGATTTCAGAATTGCGTTTGTTTGGATGAACCTGAATGGAGAGCGGCTGTGCTGCGCATAATACTTTGAACAGGAAAGGCAGTTCGCCAAAGCGTTTGGCAACGGCCTCTCCGAGCAGAGTCGATTTATCACTCTCAATCACATCACGCAGTGAAACGATATCTCCGGCGGCATTCTGCACTCGTGAACTGCTTTTTGGATGTGCGCCCATCCACAGCTCGGCCATCGGCTGGCTGGACGGATTTTCCATACCATAAAGTTCAGTCAACGCCGTTTTGCTGCCCCAGGCATAGTTTTGCACTGAGTTAATGAGTTTTTGCATGATCAATCCCTGTTTTAATGTGGAAATTAATCCCGCTATTAAAGCAAGAATCCTACGGGAAGTAACCTGGAGCCGCAAAAAGTCGTACTAGTCTCAGTTTTTGTTAAAAAAGTGTGTAGGATATTGTTACTCGCTTTTAACAGGGCAACGGAACACCCGCCCAGAGCATAACCAAACCAGGCAGTAAGTGAGAGAACAATGTCAAACAAACCCTTTCATTATCAGGCTCCTTTTCCACTCAAAAAAGATGATACTGAGTATTACCTGCTAACCAGCGAACACGTTAGCGTATCTGAATTTGAAGGGCAGGAGATTTTGAAAGTCGCACCCGAAGCGTTAACTTTGTTGGCGCGTCAGGCGTTTCATGATGCGTCATTTATGCTGCGTCCGGCTCACCAACAACAGGTGGCCGACATTCTGCGTGACCCGGAAGCCAGCGAAAATGATAAATATGTGGCGCTGCAATTCCTGCGCAACTCCGATATCGCGGCGAAAGGCGTTCTGCCAACCTGTCAGGATACCGGCACCGCGATTATTGTTGGTAAAAAAGGGCAGCGTGTATGGACCGGTGGCGGTGATGAAGCGGCGCTGGCACGCGGTGTCTATAACACTTATATCGAAGATAATCTGCGCTACTCGCAAAACGCGCCGCTGGATATGTATAAAGAGGTGAATACCGGCACCAACTTGCCAGCGCAGATCGATCTTTATGCCGTTGATGGCGACGAGTACAAATTCCTCTGTATCGCCAAAGGTGGCGGTTCGGCAAACAAGACGTATCTCTATCAGGAAACCAAAGCGTTACTGACGCCGGGAAAACTGAAAAATTACCTGGTTGAGAAGATGCGCACGCTGGGTACGGCGGCCTGTCCTCCGTATCATATTGCGTTCGTTATTGGTGGAACTTCTGCAGAAACGAATCTTAAAACGGTGAAACTCGCTTCCGCTAAGTACTATGATGAACTGCCAACGGAAGGGAATGAGCACGGTCAGGCGTTCCGCGATGTGGAACTGGAAAAAGAATTGCTGATCGAAGCGCAAAATCTTGGTCTGGGTGCGCAGTTTGGTGGTAAATACTTCGCTCATGACATCCGCGTGATTCGCCTGCCACGTCACGGCGCATCCTGCCCGGTCGGTATGGGCGTCTCCTGTTCTGCTGACCGTAATATCAAAGCGAAGATCAACCGTCAGGGGATCTGGATCGAAAAACTGGAACATAATCCAGGCAAATATATCCCGGAAGAGCTGCGCAAAGCAGGAGAAGGCGAAGCGGTGCGCGTTGACCTTAACCGTCCGATGAAAGAGATCCTCGCACAGTTGTCGCAGTATCCCGTTTCTACACGCTTATCGCTTAACGGCACGATTATCGTCGGTCGTGATATTGCTCACGCCAAACTGAAAGAGCGGATGGATAACGGTGAAGGGCTGCCGCAGTATATTAAAGATCATCCGATTTACTACGCGGGTCCGGCCAAAACGCCGGAAGGTTATGCCTCCGGTTCTCTTGGCCCAACGACCGCTGGCCGGATGGATTCTTATGTCGATCAATTGCAAGCGCAGGGCGGAAGTATGATCATGCTGGCGAAAGGTAATCGCAGCCAGCAGGTGACGGATGCTTGTAAAAAACACGGCGGCTTCTACCTCGGCAGTATCGGTGGTCCGGCAGCTGTATTGGCGCAGGGAAGTATTAAGAGCCTGGAATGTGTTGAATATCCGGAACTGGGAATGGAAGCCATCTGGAAAATTGAAGTGGAAGATTTCCCGGCGTTTATCCTTGTGGATGATAAAGGGAATGACTTCTTCCAGCAGATACAACTCACACAATGCACCCGCTGTGTGAAATAAACAGAGCCGCCCTTCGGGGCGGTTTTTTTACATGGCACGAAAGACCAAACGTTTGTTATCAAATGGTAAATAATGAGTGAGCTAAAAGTTGCTTAGCGAAAGCAAAACAGAAAGAAAAAATTAATCAGGTGAGGAGCAGGCCATGAATACAGTACGCAGCGAAAAAGATTCGATGGGAGCGATTGATGTCCCGGCAGATAAGCTGTGGGGCGCACAAACTCAACGCTCGCTGGAGCATTTCCGCATTTCGACGGAGAAAATGCCCACCTCACTGATTCATGCGCTGGCGCTAACCAAGCGCGCAGCGTCAAAAGTTAATGAAGATTTAGGCTTGTTGTCTGAAGAGAAAGCGAGCGCCATTCGGCAGGCGGCGGATGAAGTACTGGCAGGACAGCATGACGACGAATTCCCGCTGGCTATCTGGCAGACCGGCTCCGGCACGCAAAGTAACATGAACATGAATGAAGTGCTGGCTAACCGGGCCAGTGAATTACTCGGCGGCGTGCGCGGGATGGAACGTAAAGTTCACCCTAACGACGACGTGAACAAAAGCCAAAGTTCCAACGATGTCTTTCCGACGGCGATGCACGTTGCGGCACTACTGGCGCTGCGCAAGCAACTCATTCCACAACTTAAAACCCTGACCCAGACGCTGAGTGAAAAATCCCGCGCATTTGCCGATATCGTCAAAATCGGTCGTACCCACTTGCAGGACGCGACGCCGTTAACGCTGGGGCAGGAGATTTCCGGCTGGGTAGCGATGCTGGAGCATAATCTCAAACATATCGAATACAGCCTGCCTCACGTAGCGGAACTGGCTCTGGGCGGTACAGCGGTGGGTACTGGACTAAATACCCATCCGGAATATGCGCGTCGCGTAGCAGATGAACTGGCAGTCATTACCTGTGCACCGTTTGTTACCGCACCGAACAAATTTGAAGCGCTGGCGACCTGTGATGCCCTGGTTCAGGCGCACGGCGCATTGAAAGGGTTGGCTGCGTCACTGATGAAAATTGCCAATGATGTCCGCTGGCTGGCCTCTGGCCCGCGCTGCGGAATTGGTGAAATCTCAATCCCGGAAAATGAGCCGGGCAGCTCAATCATGCCGGGGAAAGTGAACCCGACACAGTGTGAAGCATTAACCATGCTCTGCTGTCAGGTGATGGGGAACGACGTGGCGATCAACATGGGTGGCGCTTCCGGTAACTTTGAACTGAACGTCTTCCGTCCGATGGTGATCCATAACTTCCTGCAATCGGTGCGCTTGCTGGCAGATGGCATGGAAAGTTTCAACAAACACTGCGCAGTGGGCATTGAACCGAATCGTGAGCGAATCAATCAATTACTCAATGAATCGCTGATGCTGGTGACTGCGCTTAACACCCACATTGGTTATGACAAAGCCGCCGAGATCGCCAAAAAAGCGCATAAAGAAGGGCTGACCTTAAAAGCTGCGGCCCTTGCGCTGGGGTATCTTAGCGAAGCCGAGTTTGACCGCTGGGTACGGCCAGAACAGATGGTCGGCAGTATGAAAGCCGGGGGTTAATCTGCAACATACAGGTGCAGCCGTGGAATGATCAAACGAAGCGGCTGCGCCTGTGGTTTATAACGGTGCTGCACATTGTCGGCATCGTAATTTAACAACTCACCAACGTCCGGCACGCCCGCGCCATTATCCCTATTAATCAGTGCAATCAGCGGCGTAGGGCAGGCGTGTTGTACTTGTTTTTGATCTCCTTTGTACCAGACGCGGGCAATCGGCTGCACCTTCACCGGACGTTTGATTTTTAACTTCGCGTTCTGTGGCAGGGCAGCGATATCCTGATATTCTCGCTCCAGTTTTCTTTGCCACTCCTCGCGCGTCCACGGTGCGACACTGCGTGGTGATTTCAGGCTTTTTTCCAGCTGTGCCAGGACTTCATCACGATGCAAATTTTTAATGATATGTTTATTAGCCCAGCCAAAACGTAAAGTGGCGGGGTCGTGCAGAACGGTGAGCGTGCGGTAAGCATTAAGGGTAATCAGCCCCGGCAAATGACGATGCACCCATTCAAAACGTGCCGCGGAGGGGAGTTCTGATTCAACCGTGACGATATGCTCGAACGTGGTCTTGAGTTTATTGATGTGCTGAATATGACTGACTAACGCTGCTTGCGAAAAGTTATCGACCTGGTAACACAACACGCCAGGCAGACGGACAGCGGCCTTGCTGCTGCGATTTTCGGACTGTTGTTGAATAAATAAATGGCGAAAATGACGCAACGCCAGCGATTGCGCGTCGTTGCCGAGATGTTGTTTTATCTCAATACGATTAAGCGGATTATGCTCATCCTCTTTTTTTACCTCCGGCAAAGAGAACACGCGGGCAACCAATAGCTTGTGTTGCTCAAGATGAGCGGCAAATGCAGCCAGCTCTTGTTCCATCTGGCGAAAAGTAGTGTTGAGTCGGTCTACGAGATCGTAACGCGCCATAATATTAACCACTTTAGTTACAACATCCTTATTTTATAGCACAATGGTGATGACTTGACCACCGTGCGCATAGTGTCAGGCAGAGGTAAATTGCGGGATGTTATGCCATAACGGCCAGCTGAACGAGAAGCGGGCACCACCCAGTTCGCTGGTGTCACAATTAACCGTACCGCCCATTGCCAGTGCTATAGAGTGGACAATGGCCAGCCCCAGCCCGCAGCCGCCGGTTGAGCGATCCCGGCTGGGATCGAGGCGAACAAAAGGTTCAAAGATATGTTCGCGGTTTTCTGGGGCAATCCCTGGGCCATCATCCTCAACAATTAATGTCGCTCTATTCCCCGACAGTAGCAGGCTGATTTCAACCGTTGAGTGACAGTAGCGCAGGGCGTTATTGAGCAAATTATCCAGCACGCGCTCCATTAAGCGCATATCCAACGCCGCATAATGGCCTTGCGCGAGCGTTTTTATCCGTACCGTTTTATCGGGCGTTACTGCCTGAATATCTGCCAGATGCGTTGACAGCCACAACGGCAGGTCTGGTTCGCTAAGATGAAGCTCATTTTGTGGGCGGTCGAGTCGGGCATAAGTCAGCAGCTCTTCAATTAAAGCTTCAAGTTGACTGATATCGCGATTCAACGCCTGGGATTCGGCGGCGCTCAGGTTATCGCTCATCTCCAGTCGATAACGCAGGCGCACTAACGGTGTTCGCAGTTCGTGAGCGATACCGTCAATAAGCTGTTTTTTGCTGGCAATCAAGGCGTTGATATTGTCCGCCATCTGGTTAAATGCGACGCCAAGTCGTTCAAAGCTCGAACCTTCATCAAAGTGGATACGCTCACTGAGATGCCCATCGCCAAATCGTTGCGCCGCTGCTTCCAGTTTTAACATATCCTGCCAGTGCGGACGCATCCAGATAAACACCGGAAAGGCGAGGGAAATGGCAATAAAAGCGATCAGGGCGATATCCAGCAATCGCATCTGATGGAGGTAATAAAGATAAGGAACAGGACCAACTGCCAGCACGTAGTGGCTGCGCGGGATACGTTGCAAAAAAGTGTACTGATCGTCCAGAGCGACAATTTCGCCGCCACGCAGCCGGTGCATGGAAATATCATCAAGATGATATTTACTCAGCGGCTCGACACGCAGATCGAAAGAGAGATTTAAATCCATCTCTTTCAGCGTTTTACCCCAGTCGTGTGGGGGGATCTCACGCAATTCGCTGCGCATCAGATACAGCGAACTGTTCATCAAATCATCCAGCGACTGTTTGCCTGCGCGTTCGGCGGTAAATTTGTACACCAGCCCGACCAGCAGAGACATCACAAGGAAGCAGACAAACAATAACAGGTAAAACTGGATAAACAGTTTTTTCATCGCTTATTCCCACGCATGAGGCGCAAAAAGATAGCCTTTGTTACGCACGGTTTTAATACGATAAGGTTCTGCGGCGTTATCGAGCAGTTTTTTTCTTAACCGCGAAATAGCCACGTCCACGCTACGATCCAGTCCGTCATAACTGACGCCGCGTAAATTTTTCAGCAATGCATCGCGGTCCATGATTTGCCCGGCATGGGTAGCTAATTCCCACAATAATTCGAAATCAGCTGTCGAGAGCGAGATTTCAGTGTTAGCCAGGGTGACTACGCGGTTGATGGGATCGATGGTCAACGTGCCGAAATGCAGGGCTTTGTAGGGAGTCAGAGACGTTTCCTGAATACCTTTGGTCACTGTGGCTTGCTCATTCTGACGCAAATGCAAACGTAAACGCGCTAGCAAAACAGCAGGGGGCGTCGTTTTGAGAATATAGTCGCAGGCACCCATTTCCAGTGCCAGGATGTGGTTCATATCGCTATCGAGAGAGGTTAGAAGAACAATCGGTCCGGACCACTTTGCGCGTAAATCACGACAAATGGTCATGCCGTCCTTGCCTGGTAGCATGATGTCGAGTAACACCAAATCCGGATTTTCTCGCAGAATAGTTTCTTCGGCCCGGTCGCCGCGCGGCTCTACGGTAACCTGCATATCATGTTTTGCCAGGTATGCGGCAATCAGTGCACCGACTTCCGCATCATCTTCCACAAATACGATAGTGTTCATAACATTCACGGTAGATATAAAAACGTCACAATACACCGCACTGTTTTTACTTACTATCAATCGTTTCTAAACAAGGTTTCATCAGGTATTCTACTAATGACTTGTTATGGAAGTGTTAAGGTAAAAAGATGGGGCTGGTAATCAAAGCCGCGCTCGGTGCGCTGGTAGTGCTGTTGATTGGTGTTTTAGCAAAAACGAAAAATTATTATATCGCCGGGCTGATTCCACTTTTCCCGACCTTTGCGCTTATCGCGCATTATATTGTTGCCAGCGAACGCGGCATTGAAGCCTTACGCGCAACCATCATTTTTAGTATGTGGTCGATTATTCCCTATTTTGTTTACCTGGCGTCCCTATGGTATTTCACCGGAATGATGCGCTTGCCCGCTGCTTTTGTTGGCTCTGTTGCGTGCTGGGGAATAAGCGCATGGGTGTTGATTATATGCTGGATTAAGCTGCATTAACGCAGATGACGACCGCCATCAAGTGGGAGACTGCGTCCGGTGACAAAGCAGCTGGTAAGTAAGTAATCGACCAGGTCGATCACTTCTTTCTCGCCAGGCGCGGTTTTCATCAGTGATTTATTCAGCGCCTGTTGTCGATATTCGGCATCATCATGTTCATTAAACAGGATCAGCGATGGCGCAATAGAATTCACTTTCACTTCCGGTGCCAGCTTGCGGGCAAACGAGCGGGTCATATTATCCAGTGCCGCTTTGCTTGCAGCATAGGCAATATGTTTGTCGCTACCGCGCTCCACCACATAATCGGTAAAGTGAATGATATCGCTGGCGGCGTGTCCGTGCCCACGCAGTAATCTTTCCAGAGCATGGTTGAGCAGGTATGGGGTATTAACGTGGATCTGCATCATGCAAGCCAGTACGTCGGTCAGTGGCGCTCCCGGTTTTTCCGCCATCCACGCGCTGGCGTTATGCAAAATAGCACGCAGACCATGGGTGCTTTTTAGTACTTCATCGGCAAACGCCATCACACCGTCGTTGGTCGAAAAATCAGCCTGAATACACTGCGCACCTGCCTTAATCAGTCCATCAATGGTGGGATAGTGCGTCCGATAGCTGACAATCACCGGTTGCTTTTGATTAATGAAATGCCATGCGAGGGCGAGGCCGATGCGGCGACCTCCGCCAGTAATTAATATTGGCAAGGACTGGGTTTTACCCATCGTTATCTCCTTTGCTATCCAACGATGGGATGAACGTTATCCCACCAGCATCCAGGTCGCCGGAACTGAGGCAATTAACAGCATGCCAATCAGCACCATTTCCTGACGGTTCAGTACATTATCATGTGTATGCGTTTTACGCGCGTACAGGAAAACCAGTAGCCCCGGCGCATACAGAACAACGGATAACAGCAAGTGCATTGGACCAGAGGCGTACAGTAACCATAAGCCATAAATGCAGGCACCGACACCTACCGCCTTATGCAGTGGACGGGTTGCGATTTTCAGCAAGAACGCGCCGACCAGGAAATAGGGCACCAGAATCATTTCTGAGGCGATGGTCAGCAATGTGTTGTAATCGGAACCGGTCAGCCAGATGAGCACCAGACAAATTTGCACGCAGATGTTGGTCAGCCACAGTGAAGCGGATGGCGCAGCTTGTGCGTTCTGGCGTGCAAAAATGCGCGGGAATGCTTTATGAGTGGCTGCAAGGAACGGAACTTCTGCTGCCATGATGGTCCAGCTTAAGTACGCGCCGCAAACGGAAACGATCAAACCGGCAGCGATGATGATTTCGCCCCACGGTCCCATCATTTCCACCATCAGACCGGCCATTGACGGGTTACGAATTTCAGCCAGTTCAGGACGTGCCACCACGCCCAGCGAAAGCAGCGTTACCAGCAAATAAACGCCCAGAGCGGAGAGAACCGCCAGCAGTGTCGCTTTGCCAACATCACGCTTATTACGCGCACGCGCAGAAACAACCACGGCACCTTCCACACCAATGAAAACCCACAGGGTGATCAGCATGGTGTTTTTCACCTGTTCCCACACGGGTACGCCAAGTGCAAGTCCGGTGAAGTCGAGCTTGAAGGTATCCAGTTTGAACATCATTATCGCCAGCACAACAAACAGACCCAACGGCAACAATTTTGCCAGTGTCGCCACAAGGTTAATGCTGGCAGCGGTTTGCACCCCGCGCAGGATCAAAAAGTGAACAATCCACAATAAAGCCGATGCACCGACGATCGATTGCCAGGTATTACCATCGCCAAACAGGCGCAATTCCGGCGTGTCCGTAAAAAAGCTTAACGCGGAAAAAACGATCACCAGATAGGAGACGTTGGCGATGACCGCGCACAGCCAGTATCCCCATGCGGAACAAAAGCCGATTAGCTCGCCAAACCCTTCGCGGGCATAGGTAAAGATACCGCCGTCAAGTTCGGGGCGAATGCGCGTGAGGATCAGCATGGCAAAGGCCAGCAATAAAATGCCAGCGCCAGTAATACCCCAGCCGATGAGCAGTGCTGCCGGGCTGGCAACTGCCGCCATATTTTGCGGCAGACTGAAAACACCCGCGCCCAGCATTGAGCTTAATACCAGCGCGGTGAGTGCGCTCAGTCCCAGTTTCTTTTCCATCGATATCCAGTGATTAAAACGTGACAAGAAGAATAAATATTAGGGCAAAACGCATAAAAATGGAGTTTGCCACTGAAGCGCGGGATTTTACGAAGAGATGTGTCTGCATGCAATGGTCGCAGGGAAATTTATGACTAAAAATGCGAAAGGCGGCATCAAGCCGCCTTATAGGAGTAACTGAATAGTTATTTATACAGATCTGCGCTGACGGTCAGGTTATTACCACGTTCCTGCCACTGGCGGGTGATGTGGTAATACTTAGCACCTTTCTTCGCGGCACGTTTCGCAACCTGATAGGAGACTTCGGTCATGTTGCCGTAGTTGCCAGAGAATTTGATGCTGTCGAACGGGACCATCATCGCTGCTGTCGCTTTGTTCAGTTCTTCGACTTTAGTGCCATCCGGGAGCGTGACGGTGTAACGCCCGCCTTTTGATGACTGGGTTTCAAAGAAGCGACCGACTTCAGAACTTGGTGATGCGGTAGTCGCAACACCCGGGATCTCAACTTTCTTCGCGGCTTCGCCACCGGCAGCCAGAGCTGCACGTCCTGCTTCGGAATCTGCCGGGATTACATCCGGGCTCTGGATGATACGTTTCTTAGCATCTTTTTTATAGATGAATGCAGTAATACGCTGGTTACCGCCCTGGTTGGCATCGATTTGACGAACAATGTAGAAAGAGTAGGCACCTTTCGCTTTTGCCGCTTTGGTGATGGCATCATTGACTTCTGGCTGGCTACGATAGAAGCCCTGGACGGTGACCGTGTCAAACGGTTCAATCAGAACAGCCTGATCTTTCGGCAGTTCGACAACACCGTTAATTACGCGATTACTTGTTTCTTCTGCTTTTTCAGCATCGGCTTTATAGAGGTCAGCGACCACACGCCAGTTACCGCTGTTACCAAAATCAGAAGTGTCGACAACATAAAAAGAGGCGGCACCTTCTTTATCTGCGCGACGAGAAACGGCTTTCACCGCTTCGCCAATAGCATTAAAACGACCGGTAACCACTACACGGTCAAAAGGTTTAACCGCTGCCGCTTGCTCCGGTGTCAGTTCTGTTGCTGCGTTAACGGAGAATGCCGTAGCAGAAAGCAGTGCCGACGCCAGGAGGGTGTTCTTAAGCTTCATAAAAATAATCCTTCGCCTTGCGCAAACCAGGTACTGGTATTGTTATTAACGAGAAACGTGGCTGATTATTGCATTTAAACGGTGTAACTGTCTGCGTCATTTTTCATATCACATTCCTTAAACCAATTTTAATTCTGCTCAAATGACCGTCTATGCTTAAAAAACAGCCGTATCACCATCAATACTACTGAAGCAACTGAATTGTATAAGTTAATTTAATGTTAAGTAGTGATTTGTGCCGGGGCGATGTCTCGTTTTACCCGGCCGCCGAAGACAATTATCAGTCTTTATCCGGCGTTCTAAGGTGTTTATCCCACTATCACGGCTGAATCGTTAATATTTTGCGAGTTCACGCCGAAATACTGATTTTTGGCGCTAGATCACAGGCATAATTTTCAGTACGTTATAGGGCGTTTGTTACTAATTTATTTTAACGGAGTAACATTTAGCTCGTACATGAGCGGCTTGTGTGGCTCCTGACACAGGCAAACCATCATCAATAAAACCGATGGAAGGGAATATCATGCGAATTGGCATACCAAGAGAACGGTTAACCAATGAAACCCGTGTTGCAGCAACACCAAAAACAGTGGAACAGCTGCTGAAACTGGGTTTTACCGTCGCGGTAGAGAGCGGCGCGGGTCAACTGGCAAGTTTTGACGATAAAGCGTTTGTGCAAGCGGGCGCTGAAATTGTAGAAGGGAATAGCGTCTGGCAGTCAGAGATCATTCTGAAGGTCAATGCGCCGTTAGATGATGAAATTGCGTTACTGAATCCTGGGACAACGTTGGTGAGTTTTATCTGGCCTGCGCAGAATCCGGAATTAATGCAAAAACTTGCGGAACGTAACGTGACCGTGATGGCGATGGACTCTGTGCCGCGTATCTCACGCGCACAATCGCTGGACGCACTAAGCTCGATGGCGAATATCGCCGGTTATCGCGCCATTGTTGAAGCTGCACATGAATTTGGGCGCTTCTTTACCGGACAAATCACTGCGGCCGGGAAAGTGCCACCGGCAAAAGTGATGGTGATTGGTGCCGGTGTCGCAGGTCTGGCCGCCATTGGCGCAGCAAACAGTCTCGGCGCGATTGTGCGTGCATTCGACACCCGCCCGGAAGTGAAAGAACAAGTTCAAAGTATGGGCGCAGAATTCCTCGAGCTGGATTTTAAAGAGGAAGCGGGCAGCGGCGATGGCTATGCCAAAGTGATGTCGGACGCGTTCATCAAAGCGGAAATGGAACTCTTTGCCGCCCAGGCAAAAGAGGTCGATATCATTGTCACCACCGCGCTTATTCCAGGCAAACCAGCGCCGAAGCTAATTACCCGTGAAATGGTTGACTCCATGAAGGCGGGCAGTGTGATTGTCGACCTGGCAGCCCAAAACGGCGGCAACTGTGAATACACCGTGCCGGGTGAAATCTTCACTACGGAAAATGGTGTCAAAGTAATTGGTTACACCGATCTTCCGGGCCGTCTGCCGACGCAATCCTCACAGCTTTACGGCACTAACCTCGTTAATCTGCTGAAACTGTTGTGCAAAGAGAAAGACGGCAACATCACTGTGGATTTTGATGATGTGGTGATTCGTGGCGTGACCGTGATCCGTGCGGGCGAAATTACCTGGCCGGCACCGCCGATTCAGGTATCAGCTCAGCCGCAGGCGGCACAAAAAGCGGCACCGGAAGTGAAAACTGAGGAAAAATGTGCCTGCTCACCGTGGCGTAAATACGCGTTGATGGCGTTGGCAATCATCCTTTTCGGCTGGATGGCAAGCGTTGCGCCAAAAGAGTTCCTTGGACACTTCACTGTGTTCGCGCTGGCCTGCGTTGTCGGTTATTACGTGGTGTGGAATGTATCGCACGCGCTGCATACACCGTTGATGTCGGTCACCAACGCGATTTCAGGGATTATTGTTGTCGGAGCACTGTTGCAGATTGGCCAGGGCGGCTGGGTTAGCTTCCTTAGTTTTATCGCGGTGCTTATAGCCAGCATTAATATTTTCGGTGGCTTCACCGTGACTCAGCGCATGCTGAAAATGTTCCGCAAAAATTAAGGGGTAACATATGTCTGGAGGATTAGTTACAGCTGCATACATTGTTGCCGCGATCCTGTTTATCTTCAGTCTGGCCGGGCTTTCGAAACATGAAACGTCTCGCCAGGGTAACAATTTCGGTATCGCCGGTATGGCGATTGCGTTAATCGCAACCATTTTTGGACCGGATACGGGTAATGTTGGCTGGATCTTGCTGGCGATGGTTATTGGTGGGGCAATTGGTATCCGTCTGGCGAAGAAAGTTGAAATGACCGAAATGCCAGAACTGGTGGCGATCCTGCATAGCTTCGTGGGTCTGGCGGCAGTGCTGGTTGGTTTTAACAGCTATCTGCATCATGACGCGGGAATGGCACCGATTCTGGTCAATATTCACCTGACGGAAGTGTTCCTCGGTATCTTCATCGGGGCGGTAACGTTTACGGGGTCGGTGGTGGCGTTCGGCAAACTGTGTGGCAAGATTTCGTCTAAACCGTTGATGCTGCCAAACCGTCACAAAATGAACCTGGCGGCTCTGGTCGTTTCCTTCCTGTTGCTGATTGTATTTGTTCGCACGGACAGCGTCGGCCTGCAAGTGCTGGCATTGCTGATAATGACCGCCATTGCGCTGGTATTCGGCTGGCATTTAGTCGCCTCCATCGGTGGTGCAGATATGCCAGTGGTGGTGTCGATGCTGAACTCGTACTCCGGCTGGGCGGCTGCGGCTGCGGGCTTTATGCTTAGCAACGACCTGCTGATTGTGACCGGTGCGCTGGTCGGTTCTTCGGGCGCTATCCTTTCTTACATTATGTGTAAGGCGATGAACCGTTCCTTTATCAGCGTTATTGCGGGTGGTTTCGGCACCGACGGCTCTTCTACTGGTGATGATCAGGAAGTGGGCGAGCACCGCGAAATCACCGCAGAAGAGACAGCGGAACTGCTGAAAAACTCCCATTCAGTGATCATTACTCCGGGGTACGGCATGGCAGTCGCGCAGGCGCAATATCCTGTCGCTGAAATTACCGAGAAACTGCGCGCTCGTGGTATCAACGTGCGTTTCGGTATCCACCCGGTTGCGGGGCGTTTGCCTGGACATATGAACGTATTGCTGGCTGAAGCAAAAGTACCGTATGACATCGTGCTGGAAATGGACGAGATCAACGATGACTTTGCTGATACCGATACCGTACTGGTGATTGGTGCTAACGATACGGTTAACCCGGCGGCGCAGGATGATCCGAAGAGTCCGATTGCTGGTATGCCTGTGCTGGAAGTGTGGAAAGCGCAGAACGTGATTGTCTTTAAACGTTCGATGAACACTGGCTATGCTGGTGTGCAAAACCCGCTGTTCTTCAAGGAAAACACCCACATGCTGTTTGGTGACGCCAAAGCCAGCGTGGATGCAATCCTGAAAGCTCTGTAACCCTGACGGCCTCTGCGGAGGCCGTCACTCTTTATTGAGATCGCTTAACAGAACGGCGATGCTTTGACCTCCCGCTGTTTGTTCAAGCGCAATTTTGACAATAATTGTCAACGGCACGGAAAGCAGCATACCCACCGGTCCTAACAACCATCCCCAAAAAATCAACTACAAAAATACCACCAATGTGGAAAGCCCCAGCCCACGTCCCATGATGCGCGGCTCCAGAATATTGCCGAAGACCAGATTAATCAGCAGATATCCCGCCAGCACCAGCAACGCTTCGTAGAAGCCATTAAACACCAGTACCTGAGCGATAGGGGGGATTGCCGCGAGAACTGAACCAATATTCGGGATGTAATTAAGCGCAAAGGCCAGCAATCCCCAGACAAAAGCGAAGCGAACATCGAGTGCGGCGAGCATCGCCCAGGCGACCAGGCCGGTGATGATGCTGATGGCTGTTTTCAGCACCAGATAATGAGACACACTGTCAATCGCACGCTGAATCGCCGCCATCCCTTCAACCGGACGCGCCATCATTTGCTGAAATTTTCCGGGCAATTGTGGCACTTCGAGCAACATAAACAGCACCGTCAGCAGCAATAAAAATATTGATGACATGGCATTAGATAACTGCGTCAATAAGTTGGTGAGCAACGTCATCGCCGCGTTCGGATCAATGTAATGCGCCAGCTGGTCAACTGAGACATCAATCCCTACGCGTTGCAACAACGGTTCAATCGCTTGCAGCGGCGTCATAATAGAGTTGCGATATTGCGGTAACGTCCGCGTCAACTCATTGAGCGCGGAACCCAGATAAGCTAACAGCAACACCATCGCCATCACGATGATGGTCATCAAAATTGACACTGCCAGTACACGCGGCACACGCCAGCGGACCATGTGTTGCACCAGCGGGTTAAGAATAACAGCATTTTATCATTTAGTGTTTTTTGCTGTTTCATAATGTTTCAGGCTGTGCATTATGTTTTTGATTATCAACAGATTTGTGATTTTCCTTGTTCCAGCTTGTTTCACGTTGTAGCCCTTTGTGCAACGATCGGTGTAGTCACTGGTGTAGTCACTTTTTCGTAAAGAGGGGGTAAAACGTGAGCAGAGCAATGAACAAACTGAGCGATACCTTGCTAAGGAAACTTCATGGTAAGCCAGCGGAGAAAAACACGTTTTATAGTGATGGCGGAAACCTGAGCGTGAAATATTTAACATCAGGGAAATTGACCTGGTATTTCACATACAGGGCCGGAACGGGAAGGGAGACACGACCCGAACGCATTAAGCTGGGAAGTTATCCTGATCTGAGCCTGAAAGCAGCCAGGGAAAAAGCCGCACAGTGTCGCACATGGCTGGCTGAGGGGAAAAATCCACGTCATGAGATGAATTACACCGTACAGGAAGCGTTAAAGCCCGTAACGGTTGGCGATGCGCTCACCTACTGGCTTGAGTATTACGTAAAGGAAAACCGCGTGGATTATATCGCCCTGAAAAGGCGACTTAATAATCACGTAATACAGCAGATTGGTGCTATGCCGCTGGATAAATGCGAGCTACGGCACTGGCTGGCCTGTTTTGACCAGGTGGCAAAGCGAACGCCTGTTACTGCCGGATTCGTGCTACAGGCGTGCAAACAGGCGCTTAAGTTCTGCCGTAGGCGGCGCTATGCAATCAGCAACGTTCTGGACGATCTGAACGTTGCGGACGTTGGGAAAAAACCGGATATAAGCGAACGTGTCTTAAGTAACAAAGAACTTGGCGAATTATTGCAGGCACTGGACAAAAAAATATTCTCCCCTTACTACGTCGCGTTAATCCGCCTCCTGATTGTCTTCGGAGCCAGAACGGTAGAACTGAGGTTATCGGAGATCGGGGAGTGGGATTTTACGGAAATGCTATGGACCGTTCCGAAGGAGCACAGCAAAACGAAGGTCGCAATATTCCGGCCCATACCGGAAGCGATCCTGCCGTTCGTCACGCAGCTGGTGGAGCAGAACAGGCACACGGGCTTATTGCTGGGGGAAGTGAAACAGGAGGCCAGCGTATCGCAGTATGGAAGATTAGCGTACAGGAGGCTTAATCACCCTCACTGGTCACTGCATGACATCCGGCGCACCTTTACAACCATGCTGAACGATTTAGGCGTTGATCCGCATGTCGTGGAGCAGCTTACAGGCCACCAGATGCCAGGAATGCAGCGAGTTTATAATCATTCCCGTTATCTGGATGCGAAACGCAATGCGCTGGATATGTGGACGGAGCGGTTAGGGATACTGGCGGGAACACATGAAAACGTAACCACGCTACCCGTAGCCAGAAGAAAATAATTTTTTTCGTGTTTTTTCAGTATGCGCATACTGGATATGCGAACAGATACAACGTGCAACAATGAGCAACAATGTGGAACAACTACGAACAAGAGGCGAAAAAGCGTACGGATTTATAAGTAGCTGATTTTTAATGCGTTACTGGTTTTTTGTACACTAGCGAATCACTCTTTAAAGAGCGAGAAAAAAGGCATGGAACAATATTTTATGCCTTTGTATTAACATGAATTTAAAAGATTTTATTCTTACTGTTTCATTTTCTGTAAATCATACATCCTCAGTATTTGCCATTCATCACTCTAGCGGGAACAATACGACACAATAAGACACCTGATGACTCTTTAAGAAACGAAAGGGGGGCAATAGTGTTAAGCACTGATCGGTTTATACGTGAAAAAGAATGCGAAAAACTAACCGGCCTTAGCCGTACGTGTCGCTACCGCCTGGAAAAGGCCGGACAATTCCCATCACGTCGTAAACTTGGCGGTCGTTCCGTTGGCTGGTCTTTATCCGAGGTTCTGGCCTGGAAGGATAGCTGCAAGGCAGTTCATTAATCACGCTGGCGGCACGCAGCCGCCACACATCAATCATCTGAACACAGAGCTATAACCATGAAGATTGAATATACGCCAGAACGTGGGCGGGGATTCGTTCGCCCTGGTGAAACTGAAAAACAACAAAATTGGGGTTTTTCAGGTATAAAAAAAGCGGCCCCGAAATGGAGCCGCCTTTCTGAACAGATAACCCGCTGCGCCGTTTGTGTGTGTGATCCCAAACATAAGCACGGGGATGATAGCCGTTATCAGGCTGGTGGGCAATGCAATCAGTCTGGTTCAGTTCGTTGCCATACCTGCAATGAGCGCTTTTCCCTGTACTCTTTAAGGAATTGCTCAAGGGCAAAAGCACATGGCGCGAATCTTTCTGATTCATGCTCTATCTTTCTGCGCCGTCTTTTCCGTGCCGGTGATAATGTTTTGGTCAATTCTTTATCGGTCATTGTGTTGTCCTGCATAGCAATGCGCCGTAATACCTTACACCACGGCGCTGATGGTGATTACTCTGGTTCTTTGGCCTTGCGCCGCTGGCGATATTCAACTTCTCGTTTTAATGCCGCAGTAACAAATTGCCCCGTACTTTCGCCAGGCATTTTTACCGCCTCAACATTGTTCATAACTTCATGCGGAACCCTTGCCGCAACGGTTTGTGATTTTGCGTTTACCGCTTTTGTCGCCATGTGGTGTACCCCTCATAAAAAACAAATGCAGTATGCAGGAAAAAAAATAAGTGTTCAACACTTGACGTGTTTAACACCTGGGTTTAAATTGGTGTTCAACACCTTGTTGGCGCAAGGTGCAGAAACGACGAAACCCGGCAGTGCGCTAACACTAACCGGGCTTCTAACCACCAACGATAGCGAAAGTATCGAGGTAGCTATGAGAAATCATACCACACACCCGCAAGGGCGGGACTCGCACAACCTGAATAAATACATCTGGCGTTTTATCGCCCTGAGCACGGCACAACCGCGCGTGATTACCATTGAGGCCACCAGCGAACAGGAAGCACGCCAGCAATCTCCGGCTGGCTGCGTGATGGTATTTGCTGCCCGTATTCGTCAGGGGGTAGGCTTATGAGCCAGGAAATCACACTACAACAGGCAGCAGAACGCGCCCACCAAATCGAAGTTATTTGCGCACTGGCAGAGGATTACCCTGGCATGATGACCGACAGCGAATCAGGGGCAATCATCGGCTTACTTAAACGCCTTAGCGGTGAGGTCTGCGTATTCCTGAGCGATGAACAGGAAAGAAGAACGCTTATTTCTAACGAAAAAAAATGCGGAGGGGTACATGTGCAATAAAACCACACCGGACGCAGCCGCCGCCGCGCTCACTACGCTGATGCACGCGCTTATTGATATTTCTGTTATTGCTGACAGGGCGCATAAACACGCAGCCAGAGAATCAGAATGCATCTTCCATTATTTAGCATTTGTGCAGCTAAAAGCCGATCAGGCACTGGATAAGGCCGGAAAAATTATCATGGCTGATGTGCAGGAGGTGCACCATGCATAATCTGTCAATTTCTGACCTTAACAGCATTCAGTTTGATGAGAAATTTACCGGGCAGTTGCTGGTCAATGTGGAGAACGGGCGCATAGTGCGTAATTATCACCTGCCGGATGGTGCAATTGCCGGAAGCGTTGAAGCATTGCTGGAACTGGCGGAACGTGCGCGACTGATTAAGCCGTCAACGAGCCATCACGATGATGATCTGCATTTTACCGGATGTATGGTGAGTCACTACGAAAACGGCGTCGAGGTATCCTGTGAACGGCTGCGTGATGATTGCTGTTTCGGCACACTGCCGGAATTTATCGAGTTGCTGACCAGTTGCGGTTATCAGGTCATTCAGGGGGGTAAACATGCGTGATGATCGTTTTAATTCCCTGAAACAGGAATTTTCCGGCGTTCCTGATGATGCGGCTGATGCGCTTTCGTCAATGCCAGAACTTATTAGAGCGGCTTTTTTCTTACTTTCCACGAGAGAATATAAATCAACGGGGCTTGATGTACTGAATATCGCCGCCGATTATGCGGAATATGTGGCAGAGGCGCGTTATAGAAGAAAATTTCCTGAGGATGTAAGCCATGCGTGATATTTACCACGAAACAATAGACCGCGCATTTCTTGCACTTTCTCACAGTGAAAACATGCTGGAAATATTGCGCATATGGCTTGAAACACTTGGCGACAATGAACGCGACAAACAAAAATCAAGAATTGCCACGGCATTAATAACGCTTCTTGAGCCTGTAATAATGGAACTGCAAGAAATAGATCTATTGCACGACAGATATAAAGAACAGCACACCGGAGAATAAAAATAATGAAACTTAAATATTCTGGCTTAACTGCCAGTGGCAACACTCACCCTAAATTTACGCGCGGCGATATTTACCGCGACCAGTACGGCGGCACGGTAATGATTAAGGGCGTGGAAGAACGGCGCGTAACCTACCGCCGTGAAGGTTACGAATATGATTGCGTGATGCCTGTTTATCAGTTCCGGCGTGATTTTTCTCTGGTACAGACCGCGCCGCATAACGTGTCCACCAGCAACGCCAGGGCACGGGCAAACATCCAGAAGCTGAAAACCATGATTAACGGATTCAGGGGTAAAAAATGAAACTGGCACCGAACGTAAAACAGCAGTCACGCGGCATAAAACACAAAGAAACAGAAGTCATTATTTTTGCGGGTAGTGATGCCTGGTCACACGCAAAACAATGGCAGGAACATGACGCGCGTATGGCCGGAGATAATGAGCCTCCTGTGTGGCTTGGGGAGCAGCAGTTATCCGAACTGGATAAGCTGCAAATTGTGCCGGAAGGCAGAAAATCCGTGCGCATATTCAGGGCCGGATATCTTGCGCCAGTAATGATAAAGGCGATTGGTCAGAAGCTGGCGGCGGCAGGCGTACAGGATGCAAATTTTTACCCTGATGGTATGCACGGTCAGAAGGTGGAGAACTGGCGCGAATATCTGGCCCGTGAGCGCCAGAATCTTTCTGATGGTCTGGTCATTGAGCTTCCGGTAAAGCAAAAGGCGCAACTTTCGCAGATGGCGGACAGTGAGCGCGCGCAGCTGCTTGCCGATCGCTTTGATGGCGTTTGCGTACATCCTGAAAGTGAAATCGTTCACGTATGGCGCGGCGGGGTATGGTGTCCGGTCAGCACAATGGAACTTAGCCGCGAAATGGTGGCGATCTATTCAGAGCACAGGGCCACTTTCAGCAAGCGCGTAATCAATAACGCCGTGGAAGCGTTAAAAGTTATTGCCGAACCAATGGGCGAGCCGTCCGGCGATTTGTTGCCGTTCGCCAATGGTGCGCTTGACCTGAAAACGGGGGAATTTTCCCCGCACACGCCGGAGAACTGGATCACCACGCACAACGGCATTGAGTACACGCCACCAGCACCAGGGGAGAACATCCGCGATAACGCGCCAAACTTTCATAAATGGCTTGAGCACGCAGCCGGAAAAGACCCGCGCAAGATGATGCGTATATGTGCCGCGCTGTACATGATTATGGCGAACCGGTACGACTGGCAGATGTTTATTGAGGCCACCGGAGACGGCGGGAGCGGTAAAAGTACATTCACACACATAGCCAGCCTTCTGGCAGGGAAACAGAACACGGTAAGCGCTGAAATGACATCGCTTGATGATGCTGGTGGACGTGCGCAGGTTGTCGGGAGTCGTCTTATCGTCCTGGCTGACCAGCCGAAATATACAGGCGAAGGAACGGGCATCAAGAAAATCACGGGCGGTGACCCCGTGGAAATTAACCCGAAATACGAAAAGCGTTTCACGGCGGTAATCAGGGCGGTGGTGCTGGCGACCAACAATAACCCGATGATATTCACCGAACGGGCCGGAGGTGTGGCACGTCGTCGCGTGATTTTCCGTTTCGACAATATCGTCAGTGAGGCCGAAAAAGACAGGGAGCTACCGGAAAAGATCGCGGCTGAAATCCCTGTCATTATCCGCCGATTGCTGGCGAACTTTACCGACCCTGAGAAGGCACGGGCTTTACTACTGGAACAGCGTGACGGTGATGAAGCTCTGGCAATAAAGCAACAGACGGATCCGGTTATTGAGTTTTGCCAGTTCCTGAATTTTCTGGAGGAAGCACGCGGCCTGATGATGGGCGGCGGTGGCGATTCAGTGAAGTACACGACCAGAAACAGCCTTTACCGCGTCTATCTGGCGTTTATGGCGTACGCAGGCAGGAGCAAACCGCTAAACGTAAATGACTTTGGCAAGGCTATGAAGCCAGCCGCGAAAGTTTACGGACATGAATATATTACGCGGAAAGTTAAGGGAGTAACGCAGACTAACGCAATAACAACAGACGAGTGCGACGCGTTTTTATAATTTTTTGTAATTGCTGTCTACCCTGTCTACCTGAGTAAAGAAAAATACATTTAATTCAGTGCATTAAGTTAGGTAGATAACCTTTTTTTACTGTCTACCCACTATCTACCCTCTCTACCTGATTTTACCTGAATCAGACAGGGAGGTAGACACGGGGTAGATAGTGGATAAAAGCACTCTACCCCGCTGAAAGCCGCGCCATTACTGGTATGAGGGCCACTAAGGTAGATAAGGTAGACAAGGGGAGGCACAACTCAAAACTTTTTAAACGAGGGGGTAAAAATAAATATGCACACTTCAGGGAAATTTAATAAATCACTCAAAAAACGCAGAGACAGAACAGAACCGAAATATCGCGCGTTAGACATGACAGAGCACGCTTTAAAGGTGGCAATCAGAACGATAGACCGCCACGCGGGGGAAGGATACGCGAAAGCACATCCCGAACTGATAAGCGCATTCATGACCACGACGGCGGCAAATTTTGCCACGCTGACAGAGCGGGAGATTGCCGAAGCGGAACAGGTAACAACCATCAACGTTAAAACCGGAGAGGTGGAATCATGACAGCACAGATAGCAGCTTACGGGCGGCTGGTGGACGACCCGCAGGTAAAACAGACCAGCAAGGGTACACCGATGACGCTGGCGCGTATGGCGGTATCGCTGCCATGCAGCCAGGCACAGGATGGACAGGCGACGTTATGGCTATCGGTCATCGCATTTGGTAAGCAGGCCGACTTCCTGGCTAAACATCAAAAAGGCGACGTTGCCAGCGTATCCGGCACGATGCAGGTCAGCCAGTGGACCGGACAGAACGGGGAAACGCGGCAGGGTTATCAGGTTATTGCAGACAGCGTAATCAGTGCCCGTGCGGCACGTCCTGGTGGGAGCCGACGCAAGACCACAGGCACACAGGGTAATCAGCCACCAGCGGGAGGCGATGACCCTTACGGTGATGATATTCCGTTCTGAGGGGTGGGGACGATGGTACATGACCGCATAGCGGAAGAACTGGAGGCGAAAGGCTTTTACCGGAGAGCGTCGGCGCGATGGGGTGAAGTCATGCAACTGGTGGAGACAGACAAGGAACGGCATCACATCACGATGCGACGGCTGGAATGTTCCAGGAAGGCACAGAGGCCACCGGAGCCGCCGGATAACTACGGAGACCTGAAAAAGGCGGTCGATCGCACTTATGCCGAAATGGGTATGGATGGTGCTGGTAATGAAATATGGCGAAATTACCAGGACAGATAATCACACAGCCGGAGCAATCCGGCTTTTTGTCATGTTTTGTAAATTATTTGTTCGTGGTTGTTCCACGTTGTTCACTGAGCGGATCGGCATATTTTACCCGAACTGAATCATGATTATTCTCGCCCGTGGTGCCAGGACGCTGGGGCCACTTTTCCGCCTGTTAATGTTCTCGCCAATATTCATTACCAGGCGGGAAAACGATCGGTGCGATTGCTGATTTCCTTATGAAAAACGGTTGAGTTTTTGCCGCGTCCTGGAGTTCCTTACTTAACCCCAGGACTTTTTTTATGCCGAGAATAATCGAATTACGCCAGCAGAAAACCGCCATTAAAAATCAGATGCGCGACATGCTGGAGAACGCGGAAAAAGAAAACCGCAGTCTTAACGATGCTGAGGGCGCAAAATTTGACGAATTACGCGCTAAAGCTGAATCCCTCGATAAAGACATTTCCCGCCTTGAAGCCATTGCAGACGAAGAGCGCAGCAAGCCAGGTAAAAGCAGTCAGACCACTGACCCAGCCGAACTACGTCACTACATTCTGACAGGTGAAACCCGCGCATTAAGTACAGGCGTTCCCGCTGATGGTGGTTATACCGTTATCCCCGAACTGAACACCGAAATCATGCGAATGCTGACGGATGAATCCACCATGCGCCGCATCTGTACCGTGAAGAAAATCAGCAGCAACGAGTTTAAGCAGCTTGTTTCCGCTGGCGGTGCGACCGTTAACCACGGTGAAGAGGGTAAGGCACGCGAACAGACCAGCACCCCGCAGATTAACGAGGTGAGCATTAAGCTGTATCCGGTCTATGCGTACCCGCGCACCACGCAGGAAATCGTGGATTTTTCCGATGTGGACATCCTTTCATGGCTGACGGGCGAGATTGGCGACAACTTCACGGAAACCGAAGAAAGCGATCTGGTTGTGGGCGACGGTGACAAAAAAGCAAAAGGCTTTTTATCCGTACCCCGTGCAGAGAAGAACGACAAAGAGCGTGATTTTGGTACGTTGCAGGTAATTAAACCTTCCGAATCTCTGGCGTGGACATCTGCGGACCCGCTGATCGACCTGAAATTTGCATTACGTAAAAAATACCGCAAAAACGCGGTCTGGGTGGTTAACTCCACGACGGCGGCAAAACTTCAGAAGGTGAAGAACGCGAACGGTGATTACATCTGGCGCGACCGTTTACAGGCGGGTGATCCTGATACGTTACTGGGCCTTCCGGTCGAATATCTGGAGTTTATGCCGGATAACGTTATTGCCCTGGGTGACTTCAAACGCGGTTACTACATTGTTGATCACGAAACAGGTGTTCGCACCAGACCGGACAACCTCACAGAGCCGGGCTTCATCAAAATTTTCACGCAGAAATATTTAGGCGGTGGCGTGGTGGATTCGAACGCGATCAAGATTCTGGAACTGCCACAGGACGACGATTAACAGCATACAGAAGGGGCTTAAAAGCCCCTTTAGTGTTTTATGGGTGAAAAAATTATGAAGAGTATGGAAATCCGGTCATCGGAAATCACTACCAGCGGAGCCGGTACGCTGACGGGCTACGTTGTTCGCTGGGATAAGCTTTCAGAACTGCTATGGGGGGAGTTTTACGAAAAATTCCAGCGGGGGGCGTTTACTGAGTGGCTTGCGGCGGGTAATGACGTTCGCGGCCTGTATGAGCATGACCACAGCATGTTACTGGGGCGCACCCGTTCCGGCACGCTGAAACTGGAAGAGGACGAAACAGGGTTACGCTTTGAACTGACCCCACCGGATACCAGTACAGGGCGCGACGTTATCGAACTGGTTAAGCGTGGGGACATCTCGGGGATGAGCTTTGGCTTTCGCTCCCGTAAGGATGTATGGGATACCACAACAGATCCATGCGTGCGCACCGTGCTGGTGGCGGAACTGTACGAAATTACCGTTACATCGGTACCGGCTTACCCCGATTCCGGCGTGGAGCTGGCCCGCCGTTCCCTGTATGAGCAGCACCCCGAAAAAATGCCGCGTGCGGATAATCGCCGCTGGTGGGTGGATTTAGCGGGGGTGTGATATGTGGCCTTTCAGAAGAAAAAAAGAGCAGCGCAGCATGACGCTGGATGAATTTATGGCGCTGGCTGGCACATCGAACACGGGGGCGGGTGAGTACGTATCATCGGGGACAGCGGAATCACTGCCCGCCGTCATGAACGCCGTGACGGTCATCTCTGAGGCGGTGGCTACCATGCCGTGTTACCTGTACCTGGTACGCAATGAGAAGGGGAAGGAGGCCCGCGAGTGGCTTGATTCTCATCCGGTCGATCACATCCTCAACGAGCGCCCGAACGCATGGCAAACCCCCTACCAGTTTAAGCGAATGATGATCCGCCACTGCCTGTTAAACGGTAATGCTTATGCGGTGATTCAGTGGGGGCGTGATGGTTTTCCGGCGGCTTTACATCCTTACCCGCCGCAGTCGGTGAACGTGGAGCAGACAGGCGAACACAACTGGCGCTACTGCATCACTGACGCCTACACCGGAAACACCCGCAACTATTTACCGTGGGAAGTACTTCACCTTCGTTACTCCACGGATGACGGCTTTATGGGGCGCTCACCTGTAACCATCTGCCGCGAATCGCTGGGGCTTGGGCTGGCCCAACAACGCCACGGCGCGAGCGTGATGCGTGATGGCATGATGGCGGCAGGGGTTATCACGTCAGGCGAATGGCTGGACGGCGTGAAGGGCAAACAGGCATTAGCCGCACTGGAACGCTACAAAGGGGCCAGAAACGCCGGAAAAACGCCCATCCTTGAAGGGGGTATGAGCTATCAGCAGCTGGGCATGAGTAATCAGGATGCTGAATGGCTGGCCTCCCGTCGCTTCACCATTGAAGACATCGCCCGAATGTTCAACGTCTCGCCGATTTTTTTGCAGGAATACAGCAACAGCACCTACAGCAATTTCAGCGAGGCAAGCCGCGCATTTCTCACCATGACGATGCGCCCGTGGCTGGCGAACTTTGAGCAGCAGATAAAAAACGCCCTGCTGGTGGCCTCGCCTGTACCTGGTATCCGGTATCAGGTGGAGTTTGACAGCGCGGACCTGTTACGGGCCACACCTGGCGAACGCTTTGCCACCTATGAGCGCGGCATCAAATCCGGCGTTATGTGTCCGAACGAAGCCCGCGAACGTGAAGGTCTGTCACCGCGTGATGGTGGTGATGAGTTCAGCCAGGCATGGAAACAGGAAGTAAAAATCAGCGAGGGAGAAAAACCGGAATGAACATAGGGCGACTGCGTGACAGGATAACGATTCAGACCCTGAAACAGACCAGGGATATAACCGGCGAAATACTCGAAACGTGGGAGGACGGTCACACACTCTGGGCAAGCGTGAACATGGTCAGCAGCAAGGAGGCCATTTCATCGGGCGCAGAGCTGGCGATTGGTACCGTAAGGATCTGGATACGGTACCGGAAGGACATCAACGCCACCAGCCGGATAAAGGTCAGTACGGGGCCGCTGGCGGGGCGTGTACTGAATATCATCGGGCAGCCGCTGCCGGATGCCGCCAGGACACGCCTTGAAATTCTTTGTCGTGAGGGCGCGGAAAAATGACAGAAGAACTTATCACCCTGGAAGAAGTGAAACTCCATTGCCGCATCGATGGCGACGATGAAGACCAGTTAATCAGCGGATACATTGCCGCATCGCTTGAGGCGTGCCAGATACACATAGGCAGGCGCTTTGATGACGGGCTGGAGTTCACGCCAGCCATAAAGATTGGCTGCATGATGTTTATCGCTCACCTGTATGAAAATCGCCAGATTGTCGCGGATAACGCAAAAACACGCGTACCCATGACGATAGGCGCACTCTGGACGGCTTACCGTGATGTGGGGGTGTACTGATGCCGTGGCAACCATTAAGACGATGCACAGAACCAGGCTGTAACAGGCGCGTTAAATCCGGCAAGTGTGAGGAGCACAGGCGGGCGGCATGGCGTGCAGAGGATGCCAGACGAGGACACCGCCGCGCGCGTGGATATTCCAGACAGTGGGACAAATACCGCGCCATGTATCTGAGTAAAAACCCGTTATGCGTGCGATGCCTTGAGAAGGGGATATATACGCCCGCCGTGGTGGTGGATCACATTATCCCGATTAATGGCGGTGATGATGTTCTCTTCTGGCCCGAATGGAACCATCAACCATTGTGCCAGGCGTGTCATAACCAGAAAACGAAATGGCTTGATCCGGCAACAAAAAGCAAGCGTGCCGCAGGTGGATTTCGTGAAGAGGAAGAACGGGCCGCTAACCGCAATAACTGGATGTATGACGCTGATGAATGAGCGGGAACAAAACCGCCTTATCCGTGGACTTATAAGGCAGCGTGACGCATGGAAGACACAGGAAACAGGGCATAAAGATAAAGCGTCAGGACGCGCAGAACGCATCACAGCGAAGCGATTAACCGACCGTGACCGCGAGGTTATGGAATGTTTCCGCAATCGCTGATGAGGCTGTATGACGGGGTGGGGGGCGTTTTCAGGACAAACCCGACCCCGCCGGGCACCGAACGCCTCCTCAAATTTTTATGCACGGGAATTTTTTGAAAAATAATCTGACGAAAAATAAGCATGGCAAGACCACCGAAAGCCCCCGCCTACCTGGATGACATCGCCGTGAAGCAGTGGCGGGAAAAATCGCGGCAGCTTGCGGAACGGGGAGACCTGACCCCCGCCGACTGGAGCAATCTGGAACTGTATTGTGTCAACTACTCCATTTACCGGAAAGCCGTCGCAGACCTTGCGGCGCGCGGGTTCAGCATTGTTAACAGTCAGGGCGGCGAGAGCAGAAACCCCGCATTAAGCGCGAAATCAGACGCTGAAAGGGTGATGATAAAAATGGCCTCCTTGCTCGGTTTTGACCCGATAAGCCGCCGTAAAAACCCACCGGAAACAGAAGAAGAGGACGAGCTTGACCGCCTGGAATAAGTACGCAGAAGACGTAAAAACGGGCAAAATTCCGGCCTGTAAACGGCTGAAACAGGCCGTTAAACGGTACTTTTCGGACCTTAAAAGCCCCCTTTACACGTTCGATCGTGAGGTTGTGGAGCGGTTTATTGCCTTTTCCAGGGTGTGCCCGCACGTAAAAGGACCGATGCGTGGCAGACCCATTGAGCTGGAGCCGTGGCAGCAGTTCGCCTTTGCGTGCATCCTCGGCTTTAAGGTTAAGGCCACCGGACGGCGCAAATACACGAGCGCCTTTATCGAAGTGCCGCGCAAAAATGCGAAATCCACGACCGCCGCGATTCTGGCTAACTGGTTTCTGATTATGGAGAACGGTCAGCAGGATATCTACACCGCAGCGGTGAGCCGTGACCAGGCGCGGATCGTCTTTGATGATGCGCGTCAGATGTGCCTTTTATCCCGACCGTTACGCAGGCGGGTGAATATTCAGGCGCATAAGGTGATACACCCGAAAAGCAACAGCCTGTTAAAGCCGCTGGCAGCAAAAGCGGCAACCATCGAGGGAACAAACCCCAGCCTTTCCATCGTGGACGAATACCACTTGCACCCCGATAACGGCGTTTATTCCGCGCTTGAGCTGGGGATGGGCGCACGTCCCGAAGGGCTGTTATTTGCCATTACCACATCAGGCAGCAACGTCGTTTCAGCCTGTAAGCAGCACTATGATTATTGCTGCCAGATCCTGGACGGCGAAGAGGTTAACGATTCAATTTTTGTACTGATTTACGAACTGGACGACGAAAACGAGGTTGATGATCCGGCGATGTGGATAAAGGCGAACCCTAATATTGATGTTTCCGTCGATCGTGAAAAACTGGCCTCAACCATCCAGAAAGCGCGGGGTATTCCGTCGCAGTGGGTGGAGATGATGACAAAGCGATTTAATATCTGGTGCCAGGGGGCTACCCCGTGGATGGGTAACGGCGCATGGGCTGAGTGTGCCGGAACGTTCACGGAGGAAGATTTACACGGCCAGGAGTGTTACGCGGGGCTGGACTTATCATCAACCAGCGATATTTCCAGCGTGTGCTATGCCTTTCCGGTCGGTAAAACCATTATGCTGGTTTCCCGTCACTATCTGCCGGAATTTCAGCTACAGAACCCCGCCAATAAAAACCGCGCCATCTATCGTCAGTGGGCTAAAGCAGGCTGGATACGCACAACGCCTGGCGACTGCATTGATTACGACCGGATCAGAGATGACATCATGCAGGACGCGGAGAAATTTAATATCAGGCTGGTGGGCTTTGATACGTGGAACGCCACGCATCTCAGAACGCAATTACAGGGGGCAGGTTTTGAGGTGGAGCCGTTCCCGCAAACCTACCTCAGATTCAGTCCGGCGGCGAAATCGTTCGAAGTTTTTGTTAACCGCAGGGTGATTGTGCATCGTGGCGATCCGGTGTTGTCCTGGTCGATGAGTAACGTCGTGATGCAGAGTGACGCGAACGCCAATATCAAGCCGAACAAGAAAAAATCACCGAACAAGATAGACCCGAGCGTGGCGGCGCTGATGGCGTTTGGTACATTCCAGGCAGAGCATGAGGATTTTGCTTTTGATATAAGCGACAGCCACCGCCAGAAACTGGAAGAATTTAGCGGGGTGTAATGAGGTCAGCAGCATGACAGAAGCCGAAATAACGGGATTAATCCGCCGCGTTGCCGGAATCAGCCAGCAGGCTGACGAACAGGCCACGCAGCCGGACAGCGTGACAGCCGAAAACTATGCGCGTGTTGTTGCTGAGGTGATGCGCCGTGATGGTATAGAACTTAATGGCGTGGATATGCGCAACATACGAACCAGAGTTCTTGAGTTGCTGGCCTACCGTCGCCGCGTGGAGATGTATCGGGAGAAGGAGAAAATAACGTACCACTGGAAGAAGCCGGAGCGGTTGCGGCGGTAACTGGTTGATATTCCCGACGGCCCAAAAATGGGTTGGCTACACCCCTCACAACTACGACATTTTCGCAGTTTAATTAATGGTCAGCTTAATCGCTAACCCGCTGATATTTTCGGAAACCTCAATTTGAGGAAGTCGGCGCGGTAACTCGCTGAACTTTAAGCAAAGCGCAAAATTGCGCTTGCTGAATAATCATTATGATTACGCAGATGATTAAGGAATGACCGAAGGCGGAAATTCGCCTGTGGTTAATGGGGGAGTTGCAGATCTGCAACTCGACCATGAAACTACGGAAACTACCCGTAGTTTGGGTAGTAAGAGTAACACCCAGATTTTGGGGCTTACTCGTGATACCCAAATTTGGGGTATCAGTGGCAACCATAACGACTTTCGTTACGGTTGATGCTTTTACCCCATTGGGGGAAAGGTATTACGATAATCATAACACCTACCGAACAGGTAAAGCCCACCAGCCTGATTAACGTTTAACCGGAAAAAAATTCCGGTAGGTGGGGATCCCCATATCGACATTAACGCCCCTCATGAATTGGTGTGCTTCCCCCTGGAAAGATGATCCGCCTGTATATTTCTTGTGTCTATTTGTTCCACGTTGTTTCATACAGTGCACCGAACGGTGTAGTCACTGGTGTAGTCATTTTGCGATTTTTGGCACTTTTTGCGGTGTTAATTATTTAATTAAATCAATGTGTTATGCGAAATAAGTTATATATAACAGCAATAAATAATGCGAGAATAAACGGCACGATGATCTCGGCGGCAAAACGGATACCGCAGAGAATAATGACCAGCATTCCCAACATAATGACGATTTTTAGGCCATTGAGCGTGATGATCGGCTTTGCCATGCTTGTCCCCGTTTTTTCTTCCTTTGCTAATAATAATGTCTTTTTCGCTCCGTCATCATAACGAAAATCAAACCGCTCAGGTAAAGAAGTGAAAATATTTTGAGTTAATTCTTAAGCTATGATACAAATCAGGCGTGTTCAACTACCGAGGACAATTATCATCCGCGAGGACGAGAAGCAACACTGCGGATAATTGTAATATTATGGACAATTTGTTCAGGACGTTATTTTCTACATTTACCCATCTTCGTACCTCATCCACTATCTTGCTCGTAGGTGAGCAGCACTGGCGCAACGCGCTTTAGTCCTTTCTTCTGCCAAAGCTTGCGCTAAGCGCGGGGCTTGACCACTTTACTTTGGTTTCGCTGAATTAAGCGAAAATTAAAATAATTCTCTTGCAGGAGAAGGACAATGTATATTTATTGGATTTTATTAGGTCTGGCTATTGCTACAGAAATTACCGGTACGCTGTCCATGAAATGGGCGAGCGTCAGTGAGGGAAATGGCGGCTTTATTTTAATGCTGGTGATGATTTCTCTGTCGTATATATTTCTCTCTTTCGCCGTTAAAAAAATCGCCTTAGGCGTGGCTTATGCGCTGTGGGAAGGTATTGGTATTTTATTTATTACCTTGTTTAGCGTTTTGTTATTCGACGAAAGTTTATCGCTGACGAAAATTGCCGGGTTAACCACCCTGGTGGCCGGGATTGTGTTGATCAAGTCAGGTACCCGTAAAGCGCGTAAACCTGAACTGGAGGTGAACCATGGCGCAGTTTGAATGGGTTCACGCCGCCTGGCTGGCATTGGCAATCGTGCTGGAAATCGTTGCTAACGTCTTTTTGAAATTTTCTGACGGCTTTCGTCGCAAAATATTTGGCTTGCTCTCTCTGGCGGCGGTGCTGGCTGCCTTTAGTGCGCTTTCTCAGGCCGTTAAAGGGATCGACTTGTCTGTCGCTTATGCATTGTGGGGCGGGTTTGGTATTGCCGCCACGTTAGCCGCAGGTTGGATCTTGTTTGGTCAACGGTTAAATCGTAAAGGCTGGATTGGCCTGGTGCTGCTGTTGGCTGGAATGATCATGGTGAAACTTGCCTGATGAACACGCTGCCCGCGCTGTCGGGCAGCGTTTGAACATTATTTTTGCGACAGTTGATCCAGCTTGTCGCGAAAACCGGTAACAGAAATGGCCCGGTTATCGGCGCGCCAGCGATCTTTCGCGGCAGGAGCCGAGCTTTGCACCCCAATTAATTGCCAGCCGTCATCGGTATGCAACATCAGAGGCGAACCGCTGTCACCCGGCAAGGTATCGCACTGATGCGACATCACCGACGTTTGCGCCCAGCCAGCCACTTCACAGTTTTGATGACTGTACAACGTATCGAGATGATCTTCAGGGTAGCCCGCCTGAGTCACTTTACGACCAGCCGCTTTTAATGCGGCGGTAAGCGCGGCTTTATCTCCCTCAAATAACGGCAACGGTGTAATGCCAGAAGGGGGATTACGTAGCACAATCAAACCGAAGTCCCAGGGCGCAGCTGCGGGAGGTACAATCCAGCCATCCCCATCTGCTTTTAACCGCTTTCCCAGTGTCGGATCAACGCGGCCTTCTATGTCGTGGATCTCATAACGCCAAAGACCTTTATTTGACACGAAACGCAGCGCTACCGCTTTATCGGCTTTACCCTTTGGCGGCGTCAATAAACAGTGTCCTGCCGTTAATGCCAGATTGGGTGCAATCAGCGTCGCCGTACATAAATTGCCGCTGGCCGTTTCCAGTTGGCCAACCGCATCCCACGGTGATTGGGTCGTGTCATTCACTGGCACACGATCATCATGACCAAAAAACAGGGTGCTGACCTCATCGTTTGCCGATTTGGCAACGTCTGGTTTATCTGCAAACACAAAAGCAGACGTCAAACTAATTGCACCCAACACTACAGCAATGGTTGTACGCATATCACACTCTGGTGGGTAATTATGATTATTAAAAGCAAACCCTCATAAATACTATAGACGGGACGGGATGAAAGTGGGAGTAAAATCAGATAACTACGATCAGGAAAGATAAAAACGGGCGGCAATCAGTGCGCATAAAATAAGGATGATAAGAATGAACTCAAAGCGATAACGGCCCACCATACTACCCTCCGCTAAAGGCGGTGCTAAACGTTACCCGCTTAGCACCGTAATTTTCAGGCGCGAGGGGGCGCGCCAGCATTACTGTTGAAAACTTACGCTGCGGGTTGTGCAGCAGGTTTTGCCGGTTGCTGATGGCTGTGTTTCTTGGCGTGTTTCTTCGCCGCCTGCGCTTTTTGTTCAGGGGCTTTCTGTTCAGCTTTGGCATTTTTATGATGCTTTTTAGCCGCCTGCGCTTTCTGGGCAGGTGCTGCTTTATGCTGTTTTTTATGATGTGTGGTTTTCGCAGGCGCTGCTTTGGTGGTCGTCGCAGTCGGAGCAGGTGTGGTCGCAGTCTCTGCAGCAAAGGCAGCAGAAGACAGACCCATAGCAGCGGCAACAACCAGAGCTAATACTTTTTTCATTGTCATACCCTCAATTTGTTTTTTCATTTAACCCCACTGCGGGGCCGTTGAAATAACTATATCCCTGGGAATGGCAGACTTCCGTGAGTGGTTGGTTTCAGCGTGTAACGATATGTACAAACGCTGAATAGATTACAGCATTGATAATAACGTATTGTGACTTAAGGAAAATTTAGCTACCAATAATAGTAGTCTTGATCGTGTTAACTATTTTACTACTTACAAAGCGGTAGAATAACTGCGCATCAGTAATAAATGACACACAGCAAAATGAATCCGTTTATTTGGGTACTTATAATCCTGATGACGCTAGATGCGCTGCGGGAATTGGCTGGCGCTTCGTCTATTTTAGGATGGCTATTAACGTTGGTTTGAGCAGGCAATAAGTCCGGACGGGGATTTACCTCAGTCCGGACTTATTTTTTCAGGCGTGCAGACGATGATGCAAACGCGTCCCGACCAGCAGAGCAATGACCAGCATCAGAGCAATAAATGCGCCGACGCCGTTCCAGCCATAGTTATGCCAGAAAACACCACCCAGCGTCCCGGCAATACTCGACCCCAGATAGTAACTGAACAGATACAGCGAGGAGGCCTGGCCTTTAGCGCGTTTTGCGCGGGGGCCGATCCAGCTGCTGGCAACGGAGTGGGCTGCGAAGAATCCGGCTGAGAAGAGTAACATTCCGGCAAAGATCAGCCACAGCGAGCTGAATAAGGTCATCAGTAAACCAAACAGCATAACCCCCGTCGAAAACAACATCACCGGACCGCGTCCATAGCGGGTGGTCATGGTTCCGGCTTTGGGTGAGCTCCATGTACCGGTCAAATAAGCCAGCGATAATAAGCCAACCACGGCCTGACTGACATGCCAGGGGGAAAGCATCAACCTATAGCCGATGTAATTAAACAGCGTGACGAACGACCCCATCAGCAAAAAGCCTTCTGCGAACAATAACGGTAATCCCCGGTCACGCCAGTGCAGACGAAAGTTGATAAATAACGTCTTAGGGCGCAGAGAAGTCGGGCGAAAATGGCGTGATTCAGGGAGGATTTTCCAGAACATCAACGCCGAGGCCAGCGCGAAACAACCGATTGCCGCCAGAGCAATTCGCCAGTTGAAAAAGTCCGTGAAGACACCGCTAATTAAGCGTCCGCTCATGCCGCCAATTGAGTTGCCGCTGATATACAACCCCATTGAAAAGGCCACGAAACTGGGGTGGATTTCCTCGCTAAGATAAGTCATGCCAACGGCTGCCACCCCACTTAACGAAAGCCCAATCAAGGCGCGCATAATCAAAATGCCGTGCCAGCTGGTCATCATTGTCGAAAGTAACGTACAAATGGAGGCCAACAGTAGCGCCGTGACCATCACTGGTTTGCGACCAATGGCATCGGATAGCGGGCCAGTAAACAGCAAACCGATAGCCAACATCGCCGTTGAAATGGACAGTGAAATACTACTGTTCGCGGGTGTTAAGCCAAACTCCTGCGAAAGCACCGGAAGGATAGGTTGCACACAATAGAGAAGTGCGAAGGTTGCCAGTCCGGCAGAGAAAAGCGCCAGGGTGACGCGCATAAATTGCGGAGTACCGCGTTTAATAAATTGATTTGGCTGAGAAATGCTTTGCTTGTCAGTGTCGCTTGCCGGAGCGCCATCAACAGTTGTAGTACGGCTCACTTGAAATCCTTGCTAAATATGCCTGTGGATCAGGCTTATGAATAGATTAGGAAAATCGAATTGTTCTGTCTAATATATTAATAATCTCAAATAAGATGTTTTAAATATGAATATTGAACTTCGTCATCTGCGTTACTTTGTCGCTGTTGCAGAAGAGCTGCATTTCGGGCGTGCCGCTGCCCGCCTGAATATTTCGCAACCACCTCTAAGTCAGCAGATTCAGGCGCTGGAGCAACAAATTGGTGCCCGACTGCTGGCACGGACCAATCGCAGTGTATTGCTGACGGAAGCAGGAAAACAGTTTCTTGTAGATAGTCGGCAAATCCTGTCTATGGTGGATGATGCTGCCGCTCGCGCTGAAAGGCTGCATCAGGGCGAAGCGGGGGAGTTGCGCATTGGTTTTACTTCGTCCGCTCCTTTTATTCGGGCGGTGTCCGATACGTTATCGCTGTTTCGCCGTGATTATCCCGATGTCCATTTACAAACCCGCGAAATGAACACTCGCGAGCAAATCGCTCCGCTCATTGAAGGAACGCTGGATATGGGATTGCTGCGTAACACAGCGTTACCGGAGACGCTTGAACACGCAGTCATCGTCCATGAACCGCTTATGGCGATGATCCCGCACGATCATCCCCTGGCAAATAACCCGAGTGTAACGCTGGCTGAACTGGCGAAAGAACCCTTTGTCTTTTTTGATCCGCACGTCGGAACAGGGCTGTATGACGATATTCTCGGGCTGATGAGACGTTACAATTTGACGCCCGTCATCACTCAGGAGGTGGGTGAGGCAATGACCATCATCGGTCTGGTTTCCGCCGGTCTGGGTGTTTCAATTTTGCCTGCGTCATTTAAACGTGTTCAGCTCAACGAAATGCGCTGGGTGACGATTGCTGAAGAGGATGCGGTTTCTGAAATGTGGTTGGTCTGGCCGAAACATCATGAACAAAGTCCAGCTGCGCGAAACTTTCGTATTCATCTGCTGAATGCTCTCAGGTGAGGGAAATTTCAGCGAAAAAGCCCGAAAAATGTGCTGTTAATCACATGCCTAAGTAAAAATTTGACGACACGTATTGAAGTGCTTCACCATAGCCTACAGATTATTTCGGAGCGCGAAAATATAGGGAGTATGCGGTGGTTGCTGAAAATCAGCCTGGGCACATTGATCAAATAAAGCAGACCAACGCAGGCGCGGTTTATCGCCTGATTGATCAGCTTGGTCCAGTCTCGCGTATCGATCTTTCCCGTCTGGCGCAACTGGCTCCTGCCAGTATCACTAAAATTGTCCGTGAGATGCTCGAAGCACACCTGGTGCAAGAGCTGGAAATCAAAGAAGCGGGGAACCGTGGCCGTCCGGCGGTGGGGCTGGTGGTTGAAACTGAAGCCTGGCACTATCTTTCTCTGCGCATTAGTCGCGGGGAGATTTTCCTTGCTCTGCGCGATCTGAGCAGCAAACTGGTGGTGGAAGAGTCGCAGGAACTGGCGTTAAAAGATGACTCGCCATTGCTGGATCGTATCATTTCCCATATCGATCAGTTTTTTATCCGCCACCAGAAAAAACTTGAGCGTCTGACTTCGATTGCCATAACCTTGCCGGGAATTATTGATACGGAAAATGGCATTGTACATCGCATGCCGTTCTACGAGGATGTAAAAGAGATGCCGCTCGGCGAGGCGCTGGAGCAGCATACCGGCGTACCGGTTTATATCCAGCATGATATCAGCGCATGGACGATGGCAGAGGCCTTGTTTGGTGCCTCACGCGGGGCGCGCGATGTGATTCAGGTGGTTATCGATCACAACGTGGGGGCGGGCGTCATTACCGATGGTCATCTGCTACACGCCGGCAGCAGTAGCCTCGTGGAAATAGGCCACACACAGGTCGACCCGTATGGGAAACGCTGTTATTGCGGGAATCACGGTTGCCTCGAAACCATCGCCAGTGTGGACAGTATTCTTGAGCTGGCACAGCTGCGTCTCAATCAATCCATGAGCTCGATGTTACATGGACAACCGTTAACCGTGGACTCATTGTGTCAGGCGGCATTGCGCGGCGATCTACTGGCAAAAGACATCATTACCGGGGTAGGCGCGCATGTCGGTCGCATTCTTGCCATCATGGTGAATTTATTTAACCCACAAAAAATACTGATTGGCTCACCGTTAAGTAAAGCGGCAGATATCCTCTTCCCAGTCATCTCGGACAGCATCCGTCAGCAGGCCCTTCCTGCGTATAGTCAGCACATTAGCGTTGAGAGTACTCAGTTTTCTAACCAGGGCACGATGGCAGGCGCTGCGCTGGTAAAAGACGCGATGTATAACGGTTCTTTGTTGATTCGTCTGTTGCAGGGTTAACATTTTTTAACTGTTCTACCAAAATTTGCGCTATCTCAATTTGGGCCAGGAAAGCATAACTTAGACTTTCAAGGTTAATTATTTTCCTGGTTTATATTTGTGAAGCATAACGGTGGAGTTAGTGATGCTGAAGCGTTTCTTTATTACCGGTACAGACACTTCTGTAGGGAAAACGGTGGTTTCCCGCGCATTGCTACAAGCGTTAGCCTCCCAGGGAAAAACGGTTGCGGGATATAAACCCGTAGCGAAGGGGAGCAAAGAGACACCCGAAGGGCTGCGTAATAAAGATGCCCTGGTGTTGCAGAGTGTTTCAACCATCGAACTGCCTTATGAAGCAGTTAATCCTATCGCGTTAAGCGAAGAAGAAAGTAGCGTGGCGCACAGTTGCCCAATCAATTACACCCTCATTTCAAACGGCCTGGCAAACCTGACCGATAAAGTCGATCATGTCGTGGTAGAAGGGACTGGCGGCTGGCGCAGTCTGATGAATGATTTGCGTCCGCTCTCTGAATGGGTGGTGCAGGAACAACTGCCGGTGTTGATGGTTGTCGGTATTCAGGAAGGTTGCATTAACCATGCACTGCTAACAGCTCAGGCGATTGCCAACGACGGGCTGCCGCTCATTGGCTGGGTGGCTAACCGAATCAACCCAGGACTGGCGCATTATGCGGAAATCATTGATGTGCTCGGTAAAAAACTTCCGGCACCGCTCATTGGTGAACTGCCTTATCTGCCGCGCGCCGAACAGCGTGAACTGGGGCAATACATCCGCTTAGCTATGCTTCGCAGTGTGCTGGCGGTAGATAGAGTCACGGTGTAACGTCCGCGAAATTACCGACGCAATTACGCAGGCAATCAATAAACCGGGGAGTAGCTGATACTCCCCGGTCATTTCACATATCATCAACGTCGACATAATCGGCGCGTGCGTGGTCGCCGCCAACAGTGTCGCCATCCCTGTCAATCCGAGTAAAAGCGTAATTTCTTCGCCATCAGGTAACCATAATCCCAGGCTACGACCATACAACATGCCAATGGCAAGACCGATAAATAGCGTCGGTGTAAAGACACCACCGGGCGCGCCAGAACCACTACTCGCCAGCACGGCACACAGTTTACAGAGGAAGATCCCGGCAATGATCATTAACAGTGGCGGAGCGGTTAAAAAGGATTGTACGGTGCTATAGCCGTTGCCCCACACTGCAGGTGTGAACAGGGAAAGCAGACCCACGATCAACCCGCCCAGTGCCAGTTGCCAGGGCGGCGCAAGCTTGAGACTCACAAATCCACGATGACAGGCGTTCATTAACGTTAACAACAGTGGTCCGCACAGACCTGCCAGCACACCTGTACTGATAATCAGCGCATAGTCACGAGCCTGAACCGTCACTGAGAGTTGTACGCTGTAGAGTAATGCGTCGCTATGATTAATAAGATTGCTAATCAGCAACGCCACGACGGCGGAAATAATCACCGGGCCGAGAGAGGCCAACATCATAGTGCCAAACAGCACTTCGGCTATAAATAAACTGCCAGCAAGCGGGGCGCGATAGGCCGCAGCCATTCCCGCCGCAGCTCCACAGGCGATCCATAATTTCCACTCCTGGCGTGGCGTAAAACGTTGGGCAAAACACGAGGCTGCAAGGGCAGCTAAAAGAATCATCGCACCTTCGCGACCAATTGCACTGCCGCTGGTTACTACCAGTAGAGAGGCAAGCGATTTAACCAGGCTTGCTGCGTAATCAAACTGACCATCGGTTTGCAACGCTTCCATGTAATCGGTCGGCGCATGAGGGCGTTGCTGGGTAAATTTCTGCCAGCCCATCAGCAACAAACCCGCCGCCAGTCCGCCGAGCGCCGGGGTTAGCAGCCGTCGCCACGGGGAAAGATTTGTCGCTGCATTGACCAGACTGCCGGAGTTATTATTGAGGAACAGCCACTCCAGTAGCAGCATCGCATGACGAAACCCGGCAACGGCAAAGGCCGCAAGAATACCGACGATTGTTGCGATAAGCAGACGGCGGAACATAGTGCGCAGATCCGGATAGATGTGTAGATGATGCATGAGCAGAAATGGGCAATGAAACACGGGCGACTATTTTGCGGCAAAAGAGGCCAGCCGCAAAAGCAGTGCGTGCTTTAAGAGATAAAAAACGTGACACTGTAACCTATTAATTGCCGAATTGCGTGTAATCGTCACCATCCGGCAATAATACGGTGATCCTATCGAAACAGCGGTTTAACCGCGACAGGAATCAACAGTTGTGATTGCCATTGCGCCAGCGTTAAGCGAGCGAGTTCACCCAGTGCACGGTAGAAAGGGTGTTCTGCTTTTTCGATAAAAACGTCAAGAAAACGTGTTGACCACGGAAAAAGGTGCCATGCCAGCAATTCTTCGCATTCTGTCTGGCGACCATTCTCCGCCAACCACGCAGCCATCAGCAGCAGTGAACCAAAATGATCTTCCGGTTCGTTTTGCTTCATTTCGAACTGAATGCCTTTCTCGCGCATCCACTGACGAAGTGCCAATGTTGAATCGCCAAACAGCACAGATTCGCGATCCAGCCAGACCGATCCCCACGGCGGTGACGGCAGTGCCCACGGGCCGACAAACAAACGCTGCCAGGCCTGGGCGTGAGTCTCTTCACTCTGTGTCTGAAAAGCAGTCACCAGCGGCGCTAATGACGCTTCTGGTAGAGGCCACTGAGTTTCCCAGCTGTCATTGGTGAGTACCGCAACCAGAGGTGCGGCTTCCGCACTCTCTGGAGCGTAATAAAACAGCGCGCCCAACACGCGCGCCGCGACAGAAAAATTATCTTGCTGTGAAAAATGGGTCATTCCTAACATCCTGAAATGTGCGGGTTGCCCCGCACCAATTTGTTAACCTGCAATAGCCATTCCTACCGTCATGTGCAGGCCATAAAAGAGCACACGCCCGATCATTTCACCGCCAAGAATGAGGATTAACCCCAGAACAAGTCCGGCAACGTGAGGTTCACGGCGACGAATGAGCGGACAAAGCCAGCATCCTAGACCTGCGCATAACAATACCACACGCCAGACCTGTAAGGAGGCGTAATCTGGTACCAGTGCGCTGGCTTGTTGTACGGATGAGTGAATAGACGCCAGAGACAAACCTTGCAGCACAATCACCCCGGCACAAGCGATCAGCGCCAGAACGCTAATGATGGCAAATGGTGTGGTATTAAATGTAACGCGGGCTGCCCGCAGAATTGCGGCAGCAAGTATTGGACCGCTCAACAATACTGTCAGGAAGAAAGCCAGCGTAGTGTAACCGTTATGCCAGGTTGGCACTGTGTCGATTTGATACACGCAGGTCATCATCCAGACGAAAATGACGCCGAGCGCCATGCTGACAAGTAACCAGAGTTTCCCCAACGCTTGCGGCATTTTACCGATGACTGCCACCAGCCACCATAATCCGCCAACGGCAAAAAATATGGAACCGGCAGCAATCTCGTTACTCAGACCAGAATCTCCGATTCGATTCAGCGAGTTAAACGCCCGCAGTGGCGACCCCAGGTGCATGACAGAGGCAATAAACCCGATGCCCATCAACAGCCAGAGGAAAAACATGCCACGGACAATACGCTGACGGTCTGCGTCATTTTTGGCGGCGAACCAGCCAATTCCGCTAACAATCAGCGCGCCTACTACGCATTGACCCAATACGGTAAAGATAACCAGTGGCCATTCATGCCATCCATTTCCCATTTTACACTTCCTCCGGATTAGCCAGATAACCAGTGGTATCGCCGGTCGGGCGGCTGTTGCCGTTAGGTTTGATAACGATATTGGGTTTTGTGAAATGCGCGCGCGGCAGTGGCGCAACGGCAGCCAGAGTGCCGTGCTTCTGGCGCAGCTCTTCAATTGGACCGAATTCAAGTGCACGCAGCGGGCAGGATTCGACACATATGGGTTGTTTCCCCTCGGCGACGCGCGAATAACAACCATCGCACTTCGTCATGTGCCCTTTTTCAGCATTGTACTGTGGTGCGCCGTACGGACAAGCCATGTGGCAGTAGCGGCAGCCGATACAAACATCTTCATCAACCACCACAAAGCCATCTTCACGCTTATGCATTGCGCCGCTGGGGCAGACTTTTGTACATGCGGGGTCATCGCAATGGTTACAGGAGATGGAGAGATAATAAGCGAACACGTTCTGGTGCCAGACGCCATTATCTTCCTGCCAGTCGCCGCCAGCATATTCATAAATACGGCGGAAACTGACTTCCGGGCCAAGATCTTTAAAATCTTTGCACGCCAGTTCGCAGGTTTTACAGCCAGTACAGCGGCTGGAATCGATAAAAAATCCATATTGTGTGGTCATGGGCTACTCCTTAAACCTTTTCGATCTGGACAAGATTGCTGTGCGACGGGTTTCCCTTTGCCAGCGGTGAAGGGCGGTGAGAGGTCAGAATATTGATACTGCCGCCGTGATCGACCCGGTCACCAAACATATCCGCTTTAAGCCACGCACCTTGCCCGATGGCGGTAACGCCAGGCAGAATACGCGGAGTCACTTTTGCGGCAATCAGCATTTCTCCATTAGTGTTAAATACCCGCACGGTATCGCCATGACGGATACCGCGTGCCTGAGCATCAATAGGGTTGATCCACACCTCTTGTGGGCAGGCCTGCTGTAACACATCAATATTGCCGTAGCTGGAGTGGGTACGCGCTTTGTAGTGGAAGCCCGTTAACTGCAGTGGATAGGTTTTCCGCAGGGGATCGTCCCAGCCATCAAAACCTGGCGTATAAGCTGGAAGGGGATGAATAATTTCATCTTTTTTCAATTCCCAGGTATCCGCAATCGTCGCCAGTCGTTCAGAATAAATTTCGATTTTCCCCGAAGGTGTTTTCAACGGGTTTGTCTGTGGATCTTCACGGAATGCGCGGAAAGCGACGTAGTGTTCTTCCGGGCATTTTTTCTTAAAGATCCCGGTCGTTTTCATCTCCTCGTAGTCGGGCATCTCAGGGTTACGTTCCTTCGTTTTCGCATGGAGATATTTGATCCATTCATGCTGACTGCGACCTTCAGTAAAGGTTTGATAAACGTCTGGTCCTAAGCGTTTGGCGACTTCACTCAGAATCCAGTAGATGGGTTTGCGTTCAAATTTTGCTGAGGTTGCGGGTTGGGCGAAGATCACATAGCCCATATTCCCTGCAGATTCATGAGAGATAAGGTCTTCTTGCTCTGTTGGCATCAGGTCGGGCAACAGGATATCGCAATACTTAGCCGAGGCAGTCATGAAGTGGTCAATGCCAACAATCATCTCGCACTTGCTGTCATCCTGAAGCACCTCATGGGTGTGATTGATGTCGCCATGTTGATTGATCAATGTGTTACTGGCGTAGCACCATAAAAACTTGATGGGGACATCCAGTTTTTCTTTTCCACGAACACCATCACGGGTCGCGGTCATTTCCGTACCGTGGTCGATGGCATCTGTCCATGTAAAGACGGAAATCTGCGTTTTAACAGGATTCTCGAGCATCGGGAACCATTCTACTCCCAGATCCCAGCTACCTTCGCGTACACCTGAGTTGCCGCCGTTTATGCCGACGTTACCGGTGAGAACGGAAAGCATGGCAATAGCGCGGGATGTTTGCTCGCCGTTGGAATGTCGTTGTGGCCCCCAACCCTGACAAATATAAGCCGGTTTTGCTGAACCGATCTCTCGTGCCAACTGGATAATTTTTTCTGCCGGGATGCTGGTGATTTTTGCTGCCCATTCCGGCGTTTTAGCTATGCCGTCAGGCCCTTCGCCCAGAATATAGGCTTTATAATGCGCGTTACGTGGTGCGTTGGCGGGCAGCGTTTTTTCATCGTAACCAACACAATATTTGTCGAGAAATGGCTGATCGACCATGTTTTCAGTAATCAGTACCCAGGCAATCGCACAGGCCAGTGCGCCATCGGTGCCAGGGCGAATGGGCAGCCATTCATCTTCACGCCCGGCAGCAGTGTCGTTATAACGTGGATCGATGACGATCATGCGTGCATTTGAACGTTCGCGGGCTTGCTCGACGTAGTAAGTGACACCACCGCCGCTCATCCGGGTTTCTGCCGGGTTATTTCCGAACATAACGACCAGTTTCGTATTGGCGATATCATCCGGGCTGTTGCCATCATTGGCACCGAACATATAACTCATCGCGGCACTGATCTGTGCGGTACTGTAGCTGCCATAGCGACTGAGAAAACCACCGCAAGAGTTCATCAGACGGTACGGGACGTTCGAGTTGGTGATGTTTCCGCCATCTACGCCTGTTCCGTACAGGACATGTACAGCCTCATTGCCGTAATCTTTCAGGATCCGCCGAAGATTATCACTGATGGTATCCAGGGCTTCATCCCAACTTATCCGTTCAAATTTACCTTCACCGCGCTTGCCGACGCGCTTCATGGGATATTTCAACCTGTCAGGATGATTCATCCGTCGGCGGATAGAGCGCCCGCGTAAACATGCCCGAACCTGATGATTACCGTAAACGTCGTCTCCTGTCGTATCAGACTCCACCCAGTACACGGTGTCATCTTTCACATGCAAACGTAACAGACAGCGGCTCCCGCAGTTAACGGTGCAGGAACTCCAGACCGCTTTCTCTTCTACCGGTGTCTCTGCCGCTCGGACCATTTGGGAAAATGGCAGAGTGAAAGCACTGCTTGCCAGCGCAAGACTGCCAAGTGCGGAGGTTTTCATCAGACTTCTACGGCTGATTTCAGCCTTCATGAGCGCCTCTGTGGTATGGATTTTCATCATTACTCACTTATTGCTTTTCAAACAAAATGTCATGCCAGAATTTATGGTTGTAGAGGGTTATATTTTTTCGATCTCGACCAGATTAGTGTGCTGCGGGTTTCCCTTCGCCAGTGGTGAAGGGCGCAGAGTGGTTAGCGTATTCACACAGCCGCCATGGTCGATTTTATCGCCAGACATATTGGCCTCGTGCCAGGCTCCCTGGCCCATAGCACTAACTCCAGGGAGAATGCGTGGTGTCACTTTGGCTGGTAGCCGAACTTCGCCACGATGGTTATACACCCGCACCATATCGCCGTTGGCAATCCCACGTTTATGTGCGTCTATAGGGTTGATCCACACCTCCTGACGGCAGGCAGCCTTCAGGACATCAATGTTGCCGTAGGTCGAGTGAGTACGGGATTTGTAATGGAAACCAAACAGTTGCAGTGGAAAGGTACTACGTTCAGGGGAGTCCCAGCCTTCAAAGGTTGAGGCATAAACCGGCAGTGGGCTTATCACTTCATCTTTTTCCAGTTCCCAGGTACGGGCAATTTCCGCCAGCTTGCTGGAATAAATTTCAATCTTACCGGAAGGCGTTTTAAGTGGATTTGCCTCGGGGTCGTCACGAAATGCTTTGTAGGCGACAAAATGACCATTGGGATCTTTACGCTTATAGATACCCATTTTTTTCAGTTCGTCGTAAGACGGTAACGCCGGATCTTTGGCAAGCATTTTGGCGTACAGATGTTGTAACCATTGTTCCTGAGTGCGACCTTCAGTGAACTTTTGATAGACGTCAGGTCCAAGACGTTTCGCGACTTCACTCAGGATCCAGTAAATCGGTTTGCGTTCGAATTTTTCGCTGGTGACTGGCTGAAGGAAAATGAGATATCCCATGTTACCGGCGTAATCGTTAGGAATAATATCTTCCTGCTCAACGGTCATCAGGTCTGGCAGCAGAATGTCGGCATATTTTGCCGATGAGGTCATAAAGTTTTCGATGACCACAATCATTTCGCATTTCGATTCGTCCTGCAGAATTTCATGCGTTTTGTTGATGTCAGAATGCTGATTAACCAGGGTATTTCCCGCGTAGTTCCAGATGAACTTAATGGGCACATCCAGTTTATCTTTGCCCCGGACGCCGTCGCGGATTGCCGTCATTTGCGGGCCATGATCGATAGCATCCGTCCAGCTGAAGCAGGAGATTGACGTTTTGACCGGATTATCCAGCACCGGCAGGCGTTCTATGGTAATGGTATAGGTCGATTCACGCGCGCCACTATTTCCGCCGCTGATGCCGACATTGCCCGTCAAAATAGGCAACATAGCAATAGCGCGTGCCGTCAGCTCACCGTTTGCCTGGCGTTGCGGCCCCCAGCCCTGGCAGATATAAGCGGGTTTTGCTGTGCCAATTTCACGCGCCAGCTTGATGATACGGTCCACCGGGATACCGGTAATTTGCGAAGCCCACTGCGGCGTTTTCGCTGTTTTATCATCACCTTCACCAAGAATATAGGCTTTATAGTGACCATTTTTTGGTGCATCTGCGGGTAAGGTTTTTTCGTCATAGCCGACGCAGTATTTATCGAGAAAAGGTTGATCAACGAGATTTTCGTTAATCAATACCCAGGCAATACCCGCAACCAGCGCGGCATCGGTGCCCGGGCGAATAGGAAGCCATTCATCTTCACGACCAGCAGCCGTATCGGTATATCGCGGATCGATAACAATCATTTTTGCGTTCGATTTCTCGCGTGCTTTTTCAAGAAGATAAGTGATGCCACCGCCGCTCATGCGGGTTTCAGCCGGGTTGTTACCAAACATCACGACCAGCTTGCTGTTTTCAATATCCGTGGTGCTGTTGCCATCATTACTGCCGTAGGTGTAGGGCATGGCACAGGAAATTTGCGCAGTGCTGTAGGAGCCATACTGATTTAGTGAACCGCCGTAGCAGTTCATCAGGCGTTTGACCGCCGAGGCTGATGGAGAAGAGCGGGTCATATTGCCGCCAACAATCCCCGAAGAGTACTGAATATATACAGCCTCATTGCCATATTGTTTGACGGTTTTTTTCAGGCTACTGGCGATAGTATCCAGGGCTTCATCCCAGCTAATCCGTTCGAATTTGCCTTCGCCGCGTTTGCCCACGCGTTTCATTGGGTAATTCAGGCGATCGGGATGATTAATACGCCGACGGATGGAGCGACCGCGCAAACAGGCGCGTACCTGATGGTTGCCATACTCGTCGCTGCCGGTGTTGTCAGTTTCCACCCAGGTCACTTCATTATCTTTAACATGCAGACGAAGTGCACAGCGGCTACCACAGTTGACGGAACAGGCACCCCAGACCACTTTTTCGTTGGCCTGTTGTACCGCTGCTTCTGCACTGCGCAGGGTAAACGGCAAAGAAAAACCGCCTGCAGCCAGCGCCAGAGAACCTATCGCGGTAGATTTAACGAGTGTTCTGCGGCTGATGCCCACCATTTGTTCATTTTTGGACATAACTCACTCCCTGTTCTTTATCGTTATATAAATGTTTATATATTGAATATTTAGCGCGCTAACAATAGAGAGAGTCTACCCATTTGGGGTTAATAATTATTAATCCATATCAATAGAAGGGTATGAGTAATAAGGTGGGATTATGTTGTATGTTCAAATCGCCGGATGTGTCGTATCCGGCGTTCAGTCGATAATGTGTTACTGCGGTTCAGCAGGCGCGTTATCCTGGGTAGACTGCGCGGGAGCAGAGACGTTACCGCTGGTGGTACGGGTGTAGAGAATTTTATGCGTATCATTAGCGCAATGCCCGACGACCTGGGAATCAGGCTGATCAACCTGGTCATTGGGTACAATACTTAACGTGAAGCTGCTTTCGGGTACGCCATTATTGATAATGCGCTGTGATATATCGCTCTGTATGCGCTCACAGGATCCCGGCGCGGCGAGTACCGCGGGTGAGGCGAGGGCGAGCAGAAGCGCGGCACAGCAGGTTGAGAGTTTCATCATAAGCTCCTTACGCGAAGATAACTTCTTTAAGCATAGCATTTAACGTGTAAAGTACTGTATTTGCTACTATGATTGAGAATCATCTCTACTCTCAGGTGACTGTTGTGAAATACAAATTACTGCCATGCTTACTCGCGATATTACTCACAGGATGTGACCGCACAGAGGTAACACTTTCATTTACCCCGGAGATGGCCAGTTTCTCTAATGAATTCGATTTTGATCCGCTGCGTGGTCCCGTAAAAGATTTCACTCAGACATTAATGGATGAGCAAGGTGAAGTGACGAAACGTGTTTCGGGGACTTTGTCGGAAGAAGGCTGTTTTGATTCTCTCGAATTACTGGATCTGGAAAATAATACCGTGGTTGCCCTGGTACTGGACGCCAATTATTACCGTGATGCCGAGACGCTGGAGAAAAGAGTTCGTTTGCAGGGAAAATGCCAGCTAGCAGAATTACCTTCTGCCGGGGTGAGTTGGGAAACCGATGATAATGGTTTCGTGATTAAAGCCAGCAGCAAACAGATGCAGATGGAATATCGCTATGATGATCAGGGGTATCCGCTGGGTAAAACCACGAAAAGTAACGATAAAACATTATCTGTCAGCGCCACGCCATCAACGGACCCGATCAAAAAATTAGATTACACAGCGGTTACTTTACTGAATAATCAACGGGTTGGAAATGTAAAACAGAGCTGTGAATATGACAATCACGCCAATCCGGTGGACTGTCAGCTAATCATTGTTGATGAAGGAGTAAAACCCGCCGTCGAACGGGTTTACACCATCAAAAATACGATCGATTATTATTAATACTATTGTGCGGTCGGCTTCAGGAGAGTCTGACCCGGTGTTTTGTGCTCAGCCAGATACTGATGCTGGAATATACACATGCGAATGGCATTACGATATTGACCATTAATAAAGAACTCATGCATCAATTCACCTTCAACCGTAAAGCCAAGCTTGCGGTAAATGTGAATCGCTTTTTCATTCTCTTTATCAACGATCAGATACAGCTTATAGAGATTGAGAACGGTGAAGCCATAGTCCATTGCTAATTTGGCGGCACGGGTTGCCAGACCTTTCCCCTGATACTCCGGGGAGATAATTATCTGAAATTCTGCGCGGCGATGAACATGGTTAATTTCCACCAGCTCCACCAGACCGGCTTTTTCGCCGTCACATTCCACCACAAAGCGCCGTTCGCTCTGATCGTGAATATGCTTATCATACAGATCAGAGAGTTCAACAAAGGCTTCGTAGGGTTCCTCAAACCAGTAACGCATCACACTGGCGTTATTGTCGAGTTGATGTACATAGCGTAAATCTTCACGCTCCAGCGGGCGTAGCTTAACACTGTGGGCGCTTGGCATAACGTGTCCTTACATTCCTTAAATCAATAACAGGTTAGGGGATAATAACGCGGCCAGTTCGACGGTCCAGGCAGCGCAAAGTATTTGGCTCCCAGTAGGCATTGATGTTGGCGCTTTGCTCACATTTATCGCGGTTATCAAAAGCAGCGTCGGCTTTATCCCACTCTTTTTCAGTGCGTTTATTCACTTTCTGGCGCAGATTACGCGTGTCATTCCATTGCTCTTTTTCCATAGCGGCGCGCTGGCGGCTTTGTGCACTGTCGCCAGACTCAATCACCAGTTTGTTAGTTTCGGCATGAACAGTTGTGCTCAATGCCAGTGCGCAAGGCAGCAGAAAAGCGAGCAGGCCGATTCGTTTGCTGAGAGTGATTTTCATAATTCATTCCCTGTATGAATGATTAAAGCTGATTCTACACCATCCACTGCGAACGCAAAACGTTCAAGGAGGGTGTTTATATTGATGATATTATGTCGCCCTATAACTATACGTGATGTCAATAAGTGACAAAGATGATTAAAACAACGTTACTATTTTTTGCTACTGCGCTGTGTGAAATTATTGGATGCTTTTTGCCCTGGCTGTGGTTGAAGCGAAACGCCAGTATCTGGCTGTTGCTTCCGGCGGGGATTTCACTGGCGCTGTTTGTCTGGTTGTTAACGTTGCATCCTGCGGCGAGTGGGCGTGTTTACGCGGCTTATGGTGGCGTTTATGTCTGCACGGCTTTGATGTGGCTGCGCGTTGTGGATGGCGTGAAACTGACTCTTTATGACTGGACGGGGGCGTTGATTGCGCTTTGCGGCATGTTGATCATTGTTGCGGGCTGGGGGCGCACGTAGGAACATAAATCCATTTTATCAATAAGATACGAGGAAGTGTCAGCTGACAAAAGGTATTCTGTTTCATCTTTTGTCAACCATTCACGGCGCAAATATACGCCTTTTTTTGTGATCACTCCGGCTTTTTTTGATCTTCATACTTGTATGGTAGTAGCTCAGTTGCGTAGATTTCATGCATCACGACAAGCGATGCAAGGAATCGAACATGAAGATCGTAAAGGCTGAAGTTTTTGTTACCTGTCCGGGGCGTAATTTCGTCACATTAAAAATCACCACTGAGGACGGTATTACGGGCCTTGGGGATGCCACCCTAAATGGACGTGAGCTTTCCGTGGCCTCTTATTTGCAGGATCACCTTTGTCCGCAGCTTATTGGTCGCGATGCACACCGTATCGAAGATATCTGGCAGTTTTTCTATAAAGGTGCTTACTGGCGTCGCGGTCCGGTTACGATGTCGGCCATTTCAGCGGTTGATATGGCGCTGTGGGATATTAAAGCCAAAGCTGCCAACATGCCGCTTTACCAGTTACTCGGCGGCGCGTCTCGTGAAGGGGTGATGGTTTATTGCCATACCACCGGTCACAGTATTGATGAAGCTCTGGATGATTATGCCCGTCATCAGGAGCTGGGATTCAAAGCCATCCGCGTGCAGTGCGGAATCCCTGGTATGAAAACCACCTACGGCATGTCGAAAGGTAAAGGTCTGGCTTATGAACCCGCAACCAAAGGACAGTGGCCGGAAGAGCAGCTGTGGTCGACGGAGAAATACCTCGATTTCATGCCGAAATTGTTTGACGCGGTACGTAACAAGTTTGGTTTTGATGAACATCTGCTGCATGACATGCACCATCGCTTAACGCCTATTGAAGCGGCGCGCTTTGGTAAGAGCATTGAAGATTATCGCATGTTCTGGATGGAAGACCCGACGCCTGCGGAAAACCAGGAATGCTTCCGTCTCATTCGCCAACATACCGTCACACCCATCGCGGTGGGTGAAGTCTTCAACAGCATTTGGGACTGCAAACAACTGATTGAAGAGCAACTCATCGATTATATCCGCACCACGCTGACCCATGCAGGCGGAATTACCGGTATGCGTCGGATTGCCGATTTTGCTTCGCTGTATCAGGTACGTACTGGCTCACACGGTCCTTCCGATTTGTCACCAGTCTGCATGGCTGCGGCGCTGCACTTTGATCTGTGGGTCCCCAATTTCGGTGTCCAGGAATACATGGGTTATTCCGAACAAATGCTCGAAGTCTTCCCGCACAACTGGACTTTCGATAACGGCTATATGCATCCGGGAGAAAAACCGGGTCTTGGCATCGAATTCGATGAAAAGCTGGCGGCGAAATATCCCTATGAACCTGCTTATCTGCCAGTCGCACGTCTGGAAGATGGCACGCTGTGGAACTGGTAAGGAGTAAGGTAATGAAAAGCATTTTAATTGAAAAACCGAATCAACTGTCGATTATCGAACGTGAAATACCCACCCCGTCAGCGGGTGAAGTACGAGTAAAAGTTAAACTTGCCGGAATTTGTGGTTCAGATAGCCATATTTACCGTGGGCATAATCCTTTTGCGAAATATCCGCGCGTCATTGGTCATGAATTCTTTGGCGTCATTGATGCAGTGGGTGACGGCGTGGAAAGCGCCAGAGTCGGTGAACGCGTTGCTGTCGATCCGGTGGTCAGCTGTGGGCATTGCTATCCGTGCTCTATAGGTAAGCCGAACGTTTGTACGACACTTGCTGTATTAGGTGTGCACGCTGACGGTGGTTTCAGTGAATATGCCGTGGTTCCGGCAAAAAATGCGTGGAAAATTCCTGAAGCAGTGGCCGATCAATATGCGGTGATGATCGAACCTTTTACCATTGCGGCTAACGTTACCGGTCATGGTCAACCGACTGAAAATGATACCGTTCTGGTTTACGGTGCCGGCCCAATCGGCCTGACGATCGTTCAGGTATTAAAAGGCGTCTATAACGTTAAAAATGTGATTGTTGCCGATCGCATTGATGAACGACTGGAAAAAGCGAAAGAGAGCGGGGCAGACTGGGCGATTAATAACAGCCAGACACCGCTTGGCGAGAGTTTCGCTGAAAAAGGTATCAAGCCGACTTTAATTATCGATGCCGCTTGTCATCCTTCAATCTTGAAAGAGGCCGTAACGCTGGCTTCTCCAGCGGCACGTATTGTATTGATGGGCTTCTCCAGTGAACCGTCTGAAGTGATTCAGCAAGGAATTACCGGAAAAGAACTCTCTATTTTCTCTTCACGCTTAAATGCAAATAAATTCCCGGTCGTTATCGACTGGTTAAGTAAAGGGTTAATTAAACCAGAAAAACTAATTACCCATACATTTGATTTCCAGCATGTTGCGGATGCCATTAGTTTATTTGAACAGGATCAAAAACATTGCTGCAAAGTCTTACTCACTTTTTCTGAATAATACCAATAACGGCGAGTAAGTAGTACGCATCTTACCTCTTTTTTAGAGATAACCATTATGACAATAGAAAAACACGAAAGAAGTACTAAGGATTTGGTGAAAGCAGCAGTATCGGGATGGTTGGGCACTGCGCTTGAATTTATGGACTTCCAGTTATATTCGCTCGGCGCAGCGTTAGTGTTTCATGAAATATTTTTTCCTGAATCATCAACGGCAATGGCGTTAATTCTGGCAATGGGAACCTATGGTGCAGGTTATGTGGCACGTATTGTCGGAGCATTTATTTTCGGCAAAATGGGCGACAGAATAGGGCGTAAAAAAGTGCTCTTTATTACCATCACCATGATGGGGATCTGTACCACCTTAATTGGTGTGTTACCGACCTATGCACAGATTGGTGTTTTTGCACCCATCTTGCTGGTGACGCTTCGTATTATTCAGGGGTTGGGTGCAGGTGCGGAAATTTCCGGTGCCGGTACGATGCTGGCGGAATATGCGCCAAAAGGTAAGCGCGGAATTATCTCCTCATTTGTGGCTATGGGAACTAACTGCGGAACCTTGAGCGCAACAGCAATCTGGGCCTTTATGTTCTTCATTCTCAGTAAAGAGGAACTGCTGGCGTGGGGATGGCGTATACCTTTCCTGGCGAGCGTTGTCGTGATGGTCTTTGCTATCTGGTTGCGTATGAATCTGAAAGAAAGCCCGGTCTTTGAGAAGGTTAACGACAGCAACCAACCGACAGCAAAACCTGCACCTGCTGGTAGCATGTTCCAGAGCAAATCCTTCTGGCTGGCAACAGGGCTGCGTTTTGGTCAGGCTGGTAACTCAGGTTTAATTCAGACTTTCCTTGCAGGCTATTTAGTGCAGACGTTATTGTTTAACAAAGCAATTCCAACAGATGCATTGATGATCAGTTCGATTCTCGGCTTTATGACCATTCCGTTCCTTGGTTGGTTATCCGATAAAATTGGTCGCCGGATCCCGTATATTATTATGAATACCTCTGCGATTGTGCTGGCATGGCCAATGCTTTCTATCATCGTAGATAAAAGCTATGCCCCGAGCACCATTATGGTTGCACTGATTGTGATTCATAACTGTGCGGTGCTTGGATTATTTGCTCTGGAAAACATTACCATGGCAGAAATGTTCGGCTGTAAAAACCGCTTTACCCGAATGGCTATTTCTAAAGAAATTGGTGGTCTTATCGCTTCCGGTTTTGGTCCTATCCTGGCGGGGATTTTCTGCACCATGACGGAATCCTGGTATCCGATCGCCATTATGATCATGGCATATTCTGTGATTGGTTTAATCTCTGCGCTGAAAATGCCAGAAGTGAAAGACCGTGATTTAAGTGCGCTGGAAGACGCCGCAGAAGATCAACCACATGTTGTAAGAGCTGCGCAACCGTCCAGAAGTCTGTAAATCCTCAATCCCTTCTCTTACCGGAGAGGGGATTTTTATTCATATAACAAAACATGTAGCTTGCTATATTTAATTTTAAGGAATTGTTATGGGAAATCATTTGTTATCAGCAAAAGCGACGCTCCCTGTTTATGATCGTAATAACCTGGCCCCAAGAATTGTTCATTTAGGCTTTGGTGCATTTCACCGTGCGCATCAGGGCGTGTATGCCGATATTCTTGCTACGGAACATTTCAGTGACTGGGGATATTATGAGGTCAACTTAATCGGCGGCGAACAGCAAATTGCCGATTTACAACAGCAAGATAATCTTTATACCGTTGCGGAAATGTCGGCTGATGCGTGGACGGCTCGCGTCGTTGGCGTCGTTAAAAAAGCCTTACACGTACAAATAGATGGCTTAGAAACCGTGTTGGCTGCGATGTGTGAACCGCAAATCGCGATTGTCTCTCTGACAATCACCGAAAAAGGGTATTTCCACTCTCCGGCGACCGGACAGTTAATGCTTGATCACCCGATGGTCGTTGCCGACGTGCAAAATCCCCACCAACCGAAAACTGCAACAGGGATGATTGTTGAGGCGCTGGCTCGCCGTAAAGCGGCAGGACTTCCCGCATTTACCGTCATGTCATGTGACAACATGCCAGAAAACGGTCATGTTATGCGTGACGTTGTCACTTCCTATGCGCAAGCCATTGATGTAAAACTGGCACAATGGATCGAAGATAACGTGACTTTCCCATCAACAATGGTGGACCGTATTGTGCCCGCAGTGACAGAGGATACGCTGGCGAAAATCGAACAACTTACCGGTGTGCGCGATCCGGCAGGCGTTGCCTGTGAACCTTTCCGCAAGTGGGTAATTGAAGATAACTTTGTTGCCGGACGTCCGGAATGGGAAAAAGCGGGAGCCGAACTGGTTAGTGATGTGCTGCCTTATGAAGAGATGAAGTTGCGCATGCTCAATGGCAGTCATTCATTCCTGGCGTATCTGGGGTATCTTGCCGGATATCAGCACATTAATGACTGCATGGAAGATGAACATTATCGTCATGCAGCGTATGCCTTAATGTTGCAGGAACAAGCGCCGACGCTGAAAGTGCAGGGCGTTGATTTGCAAGATTACGCTAACCGATTAATTGAACGCTATAGCAACCCGGCGTTACGTCATCGAACCTGGCAGATTGCGATGGATGGCAGCCAGAAATTGCCACAGCGGATGTTGGATTCTGTTCGCTGGCATCTGGCGCATGACAGCAAGTTCGATCTGCTGGCGCTGGGCGTCGCGGGTTGGATGCGTTATGTCGGTGGTGTTGATGAACAGGGAAATCCGATAGAAATCAGTGATCCACTGTTACCTGTTATTCAGAAGGCAGTACAAAGTAGTGCTGAAGGGACAGCGCGCGTCCAGTCATTGCTGGCAATTAAGGCGATCTTTGGTGATGATTTACCAGGCAATAGTTTGTTTACGACAAAAGTAACGGAAGCGTACTTGTCTTTATTAGCGCATGGCGCGAAAGCGACCGTGGCGAAATATTCCGTGAAGTAAAAAAAGCAATGCCGCCATCGGCGGCATTCACACGCTTAGTTCATGCCGAGACGAATCAGGTCCAGTGGTGCCAGTTTCTCTTCACAACCTTCAACAACTACGGTTTTTCCGCGGCGGATTTGCTCAGCGGTCAGACCTTCAGTATCAATCGACAGGATCTTGCCAGTGTGACCGGTGCCGCTAACCATAACACGGCTGCCAGTGGTGATTGCGTTACGGTTACGATCGTAGGTCGTCATAGGTGTTTTCTCCTTTCTGATTTACAGTCGAAGCCCACGTAACGGGCGCAATATAAATACTCCTGTCGAGTGAAATATTTTTTGTTTTTGATCAAGCTCACATCTTTTTTGATGCATGCATGAGCCATAAGTCGGGGGGAAAAGACTCTCACCCCGGATGGGATGAGAGGAAATGAATTACTCTTCGCTAAACCAGTCGCTGTTTTCCTGGCGGATCTGGCGCACGGATTCGCTGATTTCCTGCAAATGTTGCGTCATTGCACGTTCTACCGCATCGCCATCACGTTTTTGCAGGGCAGAGAAAATATCAAGATGCTGGCGTAACAGCATTTCTGGTGGAGAAACGTGGTCGAAACTCATATAGCGCACGCGATCAATGGTCGCTTTCAGGTTCTCAATGGTATCCCACGCCAGTTGACAGTCGGCAATCTGCGTCAGGAGTTGATGGAAGTTGTCATCAAGTTCAAAAAAATCATCCAGTTGCTTGCGCTCAATGGCAATGCGTTGCTGGTGAAGATTTTGTTCCAGTTGGTAGCACTGGCTTTCGGTAATCATGCTCGCCGCCCGACGCGCCACCGCGCACTCAATGGCCTGACGGATAAAACTGCCGTTGCGCACCTGGGCCATGGAAATTTTGTTGACGTAGCTGCCACGCTGCGGACGAATTTGAATCAGACCGTTTTCCGCCAGTTTAATAAAGGCTTCACGAACCGGCTGGCGTGACACATTGAAACGAACAGAAACTTCTTTTTCCGACAACGGTGTGCCTGGTGCAATCAGGCAATGGACAATGTCGCGGCGAAGAATACGATAAATCTGCTGATTGACAGGCTGTGTGGGATTAAGTTGCGTTTCGACGGTCATTCGTTCTTGCTTGTGAGTGAGTTAACTGCATGAGTCTACCACTTTTTTGTGACAAGCAATAACCCGGCAGTTACGCCGGGTATAAAAATTACTGACGGTGGACATTCAGTCCGGCATAGCTTTGGGTAACCGGCATCATTTCCAGGGTATTGATATTGACGTGAGCAGGCAGCGTTGACACCCACCAGACGGCTTCGCTGACATCTTCTGGTGTCAATGCAACGGTATTTTGATAGGTTTTTTCCGCTTTACCGTCATCGCCTTTAAAGCGGACATTGGAAAACTCGGTGCCACCCACCAGACCCGGTTCGATGTCGGTGACGCGCACCGCCGTACCATGCAGGTCCGTACGCAGATTCAGGCTAAATTGACGAACAAACGCTTTCGTCGCACCGTAAACGTTACCACCGGCATACGGCCAGCTACCAGCCGTTGAGCCAATGTTAATAATATGACCATGATTACGTTCAACCATACCCGGTAAGACGGCGCGCGTCATATATACCAGGCCTTTGTTGTTGGTATCAATCATCGTTTCCCAGTCTTCAATGCTGGCTTTATGCGCAGGCTCCATGCCCAACGCCAGGCCGGCATTGTTTACCAGGATATCAATATTGCTCCACTCGGCAGGGAGCGATGCCAGCATCTCTTCAATAGCGGCGCGGTTGCGAACGTCCAGTTGGGCGATATACAGATTATCTCCCAGTTCGTCTTTTAACTCCTGTAACCGCTCCTGGCGACGGCCAGTGGCGATAACTTTATGCCCTTGTTGAATAAAACGACGAGTAATGCATTCACCAAAACCTGCCGTTGCTCCAGTTACTAAAACGATCATCTCACTGTTCCTCAACGCTTTTGTGTGTCAATAACATAGCACGTGATGCTTAAGAGCGGGTAATACTGGTTTGCAAGATTGCACTCCGTTATCAGTAAGCCTACGCTATGGAACACCTCGCGTTCAGGAGAAGAAAATGACAACAATGAATCCTTTCCTTGTGCAAAGCACACTGCCGTATCTGGCTCCCCATTTTGATCAAATTGCCAACCATCACTATCGCCCGGCATTCGATGAGGGAATACAGCAAAAGCGGGCAGAAATAGCTGCCATCGCGCTTAACCCGCAAACACCTGATTTCAACAATACTATTCTGGCACTGGAACAAAGCGGAGAATTACTTACCCGCGTTACCAGCGTCTTTTTTGCGATGACTGCGGCGCATACCAATGATGAATTACAGCGTCTTGATGAACAGTTTTCCGCTGAACTGGCGGAACTTGCGAATGATATCTATCTGAACGGGGAATTATTCGCGCGGGTAGATGCTGTCTGGCAACGCCGTGAATCCCTGGGGCTTGATAGTGAATCCATCCGCCTGGTGGAGGTGATTCATCAACGTTTTGTCCTTGCCGGAGCCAAACTTGAGCAAGCTGATAAAGCAAAATTAAAAGTACTGAATACAGAAGCTGCGACCCTGACCAGCCAGTTTAACCAGCGGTTACTGGCAGCAAATAAATCCGGCGGTCTGGTTGTGAACGATGTCGCGCAGCTGGCAGGAATGAGTGAACAAGAGATTGCGCAGGCGGCAGAGGCGGCTCGCGAGAAAGGTCTGGATAACAACTGGCTGATTCCGTTGCTGAATACCACCCAACAACCAGCGCTTGCTGAACTGCGCGATCGCGCGACGCGTGAAAAACTGTTTACTGCGGGCTGGATGCGAGCGGAAAAAAATGATGCCAATGATACCCGCGCTATCATTCAACGTCTGGTGGAGATCCGCGCGCAGCAGGCGAAACTGCTTGGTTTTCCTCATTATGCCGCATGGAAAATCGCCGATCAGATGGCAAAAACGCCAGAAGCAGCGCTCAACTTTATGCGGGAAATTGTTCCAGCGGCGCGTCAACGTGCGAGCGATGAATTAGCCTCCATACAGGCGGTTATCGATAAGCAGCAGGGCGGGTTTAGCGCGCAGCCGTGGGACTGGGCATTTTATGCCGAGCAGGTAAGACGTGAGAAATTCGATCTCGATGAATCGCAGCTCAAGCCATATTTTGAATTAAACACGGTGTTGAATGAAGGCGTATTCTGGACTGCGAATCAGCTCTTCGGTATTAAGTTTGTCGAACGTTTTGATATTCCTGTCTACCATCCTGACGTTCGTGTGTGGGAAATTTTTGATCATAATGGCGTGGGGCTGGCGTTATTTTACGGTGATTTCTTCGCCCGTGATTCAAAAAGCGGCGGCGCATGGATGGGCAATTTTGTTGAGCAATCAACGCTGAATGAAACGCACCCGGTAATTTATAACGTCTGCAATTATCAGAAACCCGCTGCCGGTGAGCCTGCGTTGTTACTCTGGGATGATGTAATAACCTTATTCCATGAATTTGGTCATACGCTGCACGGCCTTTTTGCCCGCCAGCGTTATGCCACGCTTTCCGGCACCAACACGCCGCGTGATTTTGTCGAATTTCCGTCGCAAATCAACGAACACTGGGCAACACATCCGCAGGTATTCGCTCGCTACGCCCGGCATTATCAGAGCAGAGCCGCAATGCCTGACGAACTTCAACAGAAAATGCGTAATGCCAGCCTGTTCAATAAAGGGTATGAGATGAGCGAACTGCTTAGCGCCGCACTTCTCGATATGCGCTGGCATTGTCTGGAAGAAAACGAAGCAATGCAGGACGTCGATGATTTCGAATTGCGGGCGCTGGTGGCGGAAAATATGGATCTTCCTGCTATACCGCCACGCTATCGCAGCAGTTATTTCGCCCATATTTTTGGTGGCGGATATGCCGCAGGTTATTACGCTTATCTGTGGACGCAAATGTTGGCCGATGATGGTTACCAGTGGTTTGTTGAGCAGGGCGGATTAACGCGTGAAAATGGGCGGCGTTTTCGCGAGGCGATTCTTTCCAGAGGTAACAGCGAAGATCTGGAACGCCTGTATCGACAATGGCGCGGTAAGGCACCTCAGATTATGCCGATGCTGCAACATCGTGGCTTGAACGTATAAACACCACCAATGGCTGGCCTGGATTTATCGCCAGACCAGCTTCGTTATAGCAGTAATTGCAGCAACTGGGCGAGGGCAAACTTCACCGCTAATGCGAATGCCGTTTCGCAGTCGCCAGCAAAATTACTTTTTTTGTATACTCTTCCGTTATAATAATTTTCAAATTCAGCCGGACCAGATGATCAACATTAGCGGCAGTCTGGATAAGAAAAGCGCGCCGGCCGTCGTTCGGGTCACTCAGTTGCAGAAATAAAAATAAATTAGCCTGATGGCCTGAACTACTGGGCCATTAGAGTATTGGGTTATGCTATTTGTCATCCTTTTAATTGCGATAATGCAGAGTTAATTTATAGAATTAAACACTTTTTTTTCTGCTGATTTTGTTTTAAATCACAATGTTATCTCAGAGATGCTCATAACTCCGGATTTCTATGAAAATATTGACGTAATTTTGCTTTTCTCTCGTTAGAATAGCGCGCACAAGGAACTGTGAAAAAGGAGTGGCAATGATCAAGAAGACAACGGAAATTGATGCCATCTTGTTAAATCTCAATAAGGCTATCGATGCCCACTACCAGTGGCTGGTAAGTATGTTTCACAGCGTGGTCGCGAGAGATGCCAGTAAGCCAGAAATAACGGATAACCATTCTTATGGACTGTGCCAGTTTGGTCGGTGGATTGATCATCTGGGGCCACTCGATAACGATGAATTACCTTACGTTCGGCTAATGGATTCTGCCCATCAACATATGCATAACTGTGGTCGGGAATTAATGCTGGCTATTGTTGAAAATCACTGGCAGGACGCGCATTTCGACGCTTTTCAGGAAGGGTTGCTTTCTTTTACTGCGGCATTAACCGATTACAAAATTTATTTGCTGACGATCCGTAGCAGTATGGATGTTCTGACGGGATTGCCGGGTCGTCGGGTTCTTGATGAATCCTTCGATCATCAGTTACGCAATGCTGAACCTCTGAATCTTTATTTAATGTTGTTGGATATAGACCGATTTAAATTGGTTAATGATACCTACGGGCATTTAATCGGCGATGTAGTATTACGCACCCTCGCAACTTACTTAGCCAGTTGGACGCGCGATTACGAAACGGTTTATCGCTACGGGGGCGAAGAATTTATCATTATTGTCAAAGCGACTAATGATGAAGAAGCATGTCGTGCAGGTGTCAGAATTTGCCAGTTAGTCGATAACCATGCCATCACACATTCTGAAGGGCATATCAACATTACCGTGACTGCTGGTGTGAGTCGTGCATTTCCTGAAGAGCCTCTGGATGTGGTCATTGGAAGAGCGGACAGGGCAATGTATGAGGGTAAGCAAACCGGAAGGAATCGCTGCATGTTTATTGACGAACAAAATGTGATTAACCGAGTTTAAGCTCCGTTTAACATTCATTGAGAAAACTGATGCTACTGTATCAACGATCCGTTATCAGTGCAGGAAAATGCCTGTTAGCGTAAAAGCAAAACACAAATCTATCCATGCAAGCATTCACCGCCGGTTTACTGGCGGTTTTTTTGTGCACAGAAAACCCCCAGCTAGGCTGGGGGTTCCGGAAAGCTTTCAGCTTTGAGCCAGTTATTAAAACCCCTTTTGATTTGTTAAAACACCTTGCGGTCTGGCAACTGCAAGTGTCAAACA
>NZ_PSRU01000068.1:0-1513 GCF_003000935.1 Escherichia sp. R1 | reverse complement strand
TCTGAGGCAGCACCTGGCACGGCTGGGACGGAAGTCGCTGTCGTTCTCAAAATCGGTGGAGCTGCATGACAAAGTCATCGGGCATTATCTGAACATAAAACACTATCAATAAGTTGGAGTCATTACCTACAACGTTTATCGACCTCACACGAACAACGATGGTTTACCGCCTTGCTTACATGAAGAAAAGTGGAAACAGGTTATTCCGGTGTCCTGATTTTGTGAACCACTACAATAATCCTTTTTCACAGACTTGTCAGCAGCCAGCATTTATGTTCTTTTACCTGCGGGAATTTATCCGTCTGCCTGTCGGGACTACTCTGTCATACAGAAATCAGGTAGGAATAAATTGTAGTGGAAAGTCGATGTTTACCGGATGACTGATGCGCGCTTGTACACAGACAGTGTGTTTCAGTAATATGGAAAATAATGAAATGAATAACACAGACACATTAGAAAAAATAATCAGACACCAAAAAAACAAAGACCCCGCATATCCCTTTCGGGAACATTTGTTGATGCAGCTCTGTATTCGCACAAATAAAAGAATGCAGGATAATATATCTGAATTTCTGGGGGTGTATGGAATAAATCACTCAGCATATATGGTTCTCACCACATTATTCGCAGCGGAGAACCATTGTCTGTCACCTTCAGAGATAAGCCAGAAACTTCAGTTTACCAGAACTAATATTACCCGCATTACAGATTTTTTAGAAAAAGCCGGATATGTAAAAAGGACGGATAGCAGGGAGGATCGCCGTGCTAAAAAAATCAGTCTGACATCTGAAGGTATGTTTTTTATTCAGAGGCTCACTCTTGCACAAAGCATGTATCTGAAAGAAATCTGGGATTATCTGACCCATGATGAACAGGAACTGTTTGAAGTCATTAATAAAAAGTTACTGGCACATTTTTCTGATGCCAGCTCATAAAGTGCGAAATATCTGAGGATGCTGGATAGCTTCAGGCAAGAGAATAATGATTCTTGCAGATGTGTTTTTCCGGATACAAAAACAAAAGTAAAAAATTGCAGCGCCAGGCCACCTTTCAAAGCAGGGAGGCCTGTACCGCGTCGAAAATTTCAGCCAGTTAATGTAATTGTCTGAACCAGGCACTTCGCCCGGGCAGGAGAAGGAGCGTGGTTGCGGTCATCCTGTATACTGAAGTCGTTATGAAGGAATAATACAAATAATTGCCCGTTTTCTCTGTACGATAGAGGCAGGTGTGTATGATTGCATTACTATGTTTTTGTGATATAAAAAACTAAATGGTGAGATATGCATTTTAAAATATAACAAAAATCACCATGAAATAAGAATAATTATCCACGGAGAACATAAACTGCAGACTGTTACAATGCATGCTGTTCATCTTGACAATGTCGGTAATGACTCCAACTTATTGATAGTGTTTTATGTTCAGATAATGCCCGATGACTTTGTCATGCAGCTCCACCGATTTTGAGAACGACAGCGACTTCCGTCCCAGCCGTGCCAGGTGCTGCCTCAGA
>NZ_PSRU01000067.1:0-1601 GCF_003000935.1 Escherichia sp. R1 | reverse complement strand
GAGCATCAAACTTTTAAATTGAAGAGTTTGATCATGGCTCAGATTGAACGCTGGCGGCAGGCCTAACACATGCAAGTCGAACGGTAACAGAAAGCAGCTTGCTGCTTTGCTGACGAGTGGCGGACGGGTGAGTAATGTCTGGGAAACTGCCTGATGGAGGGGGATAACTACTGGAAACGGTAGCTAATACCGCATAACGTCGCAAGACCAAAGAGGGGGACCTTAGGGCCTCTTGCCATCGGATGTGCCCAGATGGGATTAGCTAGTAGGTGGGGTAACGGCTCACCTAGGCGACGATCCCTAGCTGGTCTGAGAGGATGACCAGCCACACTGGAACTGAGACACGGTCCAGACTCCTACGGGAGGCAGCAGTGGGGAATATTGCACAATGGGCGCAAGCCTGATGCAGCCATGCCGCGTGTATGAAGAAGGCCTTCGGGTTGTAAAGTACTTTCAGCGGGGAGGAAGGGAGTAAAGTTAATACCTTTGCTCATTGACGTTACCCGCAGAAGAAGCACCGGCTAACTCCGTGCCAGCAGCCGCGGTAATACGGAGGGTGCAAGCGTTAATCGGAATTACTGGGCGTAAAGCGCACGCAGGCGGTTTGTTAAGTCAGATGTGAAATCCCCGGGCTCAACCTGGGAACTGCATCTGATACTGGCAAGCTTGAGTCTCGTAGAGGGGGGTAGAATTCCAGGTGTAGCGGTGAAATGCGTAGAGATCTGGAGGAATACCGGTGGCGAAGGCGGCCCCCTGGACGAAGACTGACGCTCAGGTGCGAAAGCGTGGGGAGCAAACAGGATTAGATACCCTGGTAGTCCACGCCGTAAACGATGTCGACTTGGAGGTTGTGCCCTTGAGGCGTGGCTTCCGGAGCTAACGCGTTAAGTCGACCGCCTGGGGAGTACGGCCGCAAGGTTAAAACTCAAATGAATTGACGGGGGCCCGCACAAGCGGTGGAGCATGTGGTTTAATTCGATGCAACGCGAAGAACCTTACCTGGTCTTGACATCCACGGAAGTTTTCAGAGATGAGAATGTGCCTTCGGGAACCGTGAGACAGGTGCTGCATGGCTGTCGTCAGCTCGTGTTGTGAAATGTTGGGTTAAGTCCCGCAACGAGCGCAACCCTTATCCTTTGTTGCCAGCGGTCCGGCCGGGAACTCAAAGGAGACTGCCAGTGATAAACTGGAGGAAGGTGGGGATGACGTCAAGTCATCATGGCCCTTACGACCAGGGCTACACACGTGCTACAATGGCGCATACAAAGAGAAGCGACCTCGCGAGAGCAAGCGGACCTCATAAAGTGCGTCGTAGTCCGGATTGGAGTCTGCAACTCGACTCCATGAAGTCGGAATCGCTAGTAATCGTGGATCAGAATGCCACGGTGAATACGTTCCCGGGCCTTGTACACACCGCCCGTCACACCATGGGAGTGGGTTGCAAAAGAAGTAGGTAGCTTAACCTTCGGGAGGGCGCTTACCACTTTGTGATTCATGACTGGGGTGAAGTCGTAACAAGGTAACCGTAGGGGAACCTGCGGTTGGATCACCTCCTTACCTTAAAGAAGCGTACTTTGAAGTGCTCACACAGATTGTCTGAT
>NZ_PSRU01000065.1:0-1671 GCF_003000935.1 Escherichia sp. R1 | reverse complement strand
GCTTTATTGTAGGTGGGCCAGTTGGTGATTTTGAACTTTTGCTTTGCCACGGAACGGTCTGCGTTGTCGGGAAGATACGTGATCTGATCCTTCAACTCAGCAAAAGTTCGATTTATTCAACAAAACCAGTTACAGCCCTTCGGCGATGATTCTCGCCGCTGAAGCCAGCACATCGCGGCGGCTCTCTGCGTTCTGTTGCGGCTGGGTAAAATAGGTCACCAGAACCAGCGGCGCACGACCCTGCGGCCAGATCACCGCAATATCATTGGTGGTGCCGTAGTCGCCGCTGCCGGTCTTATCACCCACAGTCCACGACGTCGGTAAGCCGGCCCGAATGCTGGCTGCGCCGGTCGTATTGCCTTTGAGCCACGTCACCAACTGCGCCCGCTGGGTTTCGCCCAGCGCATGACCCAGCGTAAGCTGACGCAACGTCTGCGCCATCGCCCGCGGCGTGGTGGTGTCTCTCGGGTCGCCGGGAATGGCGGTATTCAGCGTAGGTTCAGTGCGATCCAGACGAAACGTCTCATCGCCGATCGCGCGGGCAAAAGCCGTCACGCCTCCCGGGCCACCGAGCTGGGCAATCAATTTGTTCATGGCGGTATTGTCGCTGTACTGCAACGCGGCCGCGCTCAGTTCTGCCAGCGTCATTGTGCCGTTGACGTGTTTTTCGGCAATCGGATTGTAGTTAACCAGATCGGCAGGCTTGATCTCGACAGGCTGATTAAGCAGCTGCTTTTGCGTTTCACTCTGCTTAAGCACCGCCGCGGCCGCCATAACTTTACTGGTACTGCACATTGGAAAGCGTTCATCACCGCGATAAAGCACCTGCGTATTATCTGCGGTATCGATGAGCGCGACGCCCAGCCGCCCTCCGCTGCTTTTCTCCAGCGCCGCCAGCTTTTGCTGCACCGCACTCGTCTGCGCATAAAGCGGCGCGCTGCCCAGCAGCAGCGGAATGCACGCCGCCGCCGCGAACATCATCCGTTGCACTCTCTTTGTCACCATCTCAAACTCCCAATACGGTCAATCCGTGTTACATCAGTATTCCCTAAATTCCACGTGTGTTTTTTATTAGCTTCAAAAATCACTATTTCACGAAGAATTTAGACTGCTTCTCACACATTGTAACATTATTTACAACCACCTTTCAATCATTTTTGATAAATCATTGATTTCATCTTTGCTGCAATGATACTTAATAAACTCTGCAAGTTATCCACAGAGCAACACTCAATTTTATTGATGATATTCTTATTATACCAGACATTTTTCATACACTCCCTTGTACGGATAGTTTTCCGACAACTTCATGATTACATATCTTGCGGTTTTGATTATTTTTGCTGCAAGAAATACATACTTCAAACGAAAGGTCTTTATTTGCTGTCTGTATTCTGAAGAGTCCAAGGAATCAAACTTGAACAACAAAAATAGGTTATATGAAAGCATCATCATTTGAAACACGGCTTCATTCGCCCAAAATGACTTTAGCAAGAGATGACCCACCGCCATGTCGTATTTGGCTTCTTTGATATAGTTTTCAGGGCACTGTTGCAAATAGTCGGTGGTGATAAACTTATCATCCCCTTTTGCTGATGGAGCTGCACATGAACCCATTCAAAGGCCGGCATTTTCAGCGTGACATCATTCTGTGGGCCGTACGCTGGTACT
>NZ_PSRU01000064.1:0-1678 GCF_003000935.1 Escherichia sp. R1 | reverse complement strand
CGTATGGTTCTGGAAAGTCAGGGCGAATATGACTCACAGTGGGCGGCAATTTGTTCCATTGCCCCAAAGATTGGCTGTACACCGGAGACTCTGCGTGTCTGGGTACGCCAGCATGAGCGGGATACCGGAGGCGGTGATGGCGGGCTCACCACCGCTGAACGTCAGCGTCTGAAAGAGCTGGAACGTGAAAATCGTGAACTGCGCCGCAGTAACGATATCCTTCGCCAGGCTTCCGCTTATTTTGCGAAGGCGGAGTTCGACCGCCTCTGGAAAAAGTGATGCCACTGCTGGATAAGCTGCGTAAGCTGTACGGGGTCGGACCGGTATGCAGTGAACTACATATTGCCCCGTCAACGTATTACCACTGTCAGCAACAGCGACATCATCCTGATAAACGCAGTGCCCGTGCGCAGCGCGATGACTGGCTGAAGAAAGAGATACTGCGCGTATACGATGGGAATCATCAGGTATACGGTGTGCGTAAAGTCTGGCGTCAGTTGTTACGGGAAGGAATCAGGGTAGCCAGATGTACAGTGGCGCGCCTCATGGCGGTTATGGGACTTGCCGGTGTTCTCCGGGGTAAAAAGGTCCGCACTACCGTCAGCCGGAAAGCCGTTGCCGCAGGCGACCGCGTAAACCGTCAGTTTGTGGCAGAACGTTCTGACCAGTTGTGGGTGGCTGATTTTACTTACGGTGTGCCCGGAGTTCAGGGCGGGCATGGATGCTTAAATGAACCGCGAGTCTGTCTGGAATATTGAACCGGTAACTCACGATGAGAAACCCAACAATCCCACCGGGTGTGAAGGTGGAGAACCTGAGCGGCAGTGACCTGCGGCATGCCCGCAGGGTGATGTAACCCGCTGACAACGGGGATTGAGGCGAGATCACTAAGCCGAGATGATCCTCAAGGTTAAGTACTGAAAGGCTGAAGAACATGAACCCGTTAATCCGCCTCTGTGGGTTGAAAACGTCACCACGGCCTACGTGATCTGACAGGCCGTGCAGGAGGAACTGGCAGTGATACGTAAGCACTACCGGTCGAAGGTGTTTTGACATGTATGCGAAACACCGGGGCAGCAGCGTCTATCACGCTTGCGTTGCTGACTTCTGCCAACTTGCGGCAAGCAAGGATAAAGAGTGCGACGGGCAGCCTCCTCAGTATGCCTGAGTCCAGGCAGGTAAACCGGGGAAGGTCAGCGACGGATGTTAAGGGGGCATGGCTCCGATGACGCGCTGGCTGGCGGAGCTTCCGTAGTAGTCCGCGATGGGGAAAGCCCATTACATGGCGAAGGGAAGCAGTTTGAATGTGTTTGCGACGTGAATTAACTGACCTAACGAGGTGAAGACCTTTGATAATCAGCGAAATGCAACGCAAGCTTGCCACATGGGCAGCCACCGATCCGTCCCTACGGATTCAACGGCTGCTGCGTCTGATAACACAACCAGAATGGCTGGCTGAAGCGGCGCGGATCACGCTTTCATCAAAGGGGGCCCATACCCCCGGCGTTGATGGCGTGAACAAAACAATGCTACAGGCCAGACTGGCTGTTGAGCTGCAAATCCTCAGGGATGAATTACTCTCAGGCCACTACCAGCCCTTGCCCGCCAGACGGGTTTACATCCCTAAAAGCAACGGCAAACTGCGACCACTGGGTATCCCCGCGTTGCGGGATCGTAT
>NZ_PSRU01000063.1:0-1724 GCF_003000935.1 Escherichia sp. R1 | reverse complement strand
TGGGGTGTCGGGGCGCAGCCATGACCCAGTCACGTAGCGATAGCGGAGTGTATACTGGCTTACTCCTCTGCAAGCCTCGTCAGCTGTGATTTTTGCCAGATTTCGTGGTTTTCACGTTCAACAGCTCCTGCACGTTTTTTGCCGTCCGTTCACCGTTAAACTCCGCAGAAATCGGGACAGGATGTGCAAATGTAATACCGTCACCCGCGACGATATTCCGTTTGCCATCTGGTCAGGGCTTCACCCCGACACCCCGCATCAGTGCGTACGTGCTCAATGTGGTTTCCGGTTCTCTTCCGCTTCCTCGCCCACTCGCTCACTACGTTCGGTCGCTGGGGCTGCGGCGAGCGGTGTCACCTCTCGCATATTGCCTGTGATTCCGTTGTTGTTCTTTCGGGGATGAGTCGTCAGATAGCCCTTCAAACGCGCTCAGAAGCTCTCAGACGCACGAAACGGGTTTTAAATGCCCGTCAGGGCATGGAAGGCGCGAAAAACGCTTACAGAGGCTCTCAGGAGGTCAGGCGCGCCGATACCCCTAACCAGGGGCTTTCAGGTCGCCAGGAACCGCGCCAGCCCCCTGCAAAGCCCAACTGCACGGAACAGGCAGTCACTCAGCTGGTAGGTGGTCGTAGACCGTTGATATTACAGCAATGGGGGTCTGGGGTTCTCCCCAGACGGTTTCCGGTTGCGCTCAAGGCGCTGCCGAAACCGTGGCAAACGATGGCGAAGATTAGATTGAGCGCGTTTCTGGCGCTTGCTGCTAACACAAACCATCCCATGGTTGGTTTATGCCAGAAACGCGCGGAAGTGTTTTAGCGTATTGCCCGATCAACGTCTAGTCACAGGACCTGTTCGAATTGCGTAGTTCTGGAGAACGGGGGTGCAAAAAATGCAAGGGATTTTGAGGCGGCAAAAGAGCAATGCAGGATAGACAATCATGGTCAAAACGTTAACACGTAGCCCCTGATTGTCCGCCTGCCGCTGGCTCTTTAAATTCGGCCGCCCTGAATGACACTAAAGCCGTTTTTGAGTGCCTTTTTGTGGTTGGTTACGGTGCCTTTCCAACCAAATTGTTCATTCAGCCGGTATGTTTTTGATCTGCCAACTTTAGGTCCCTCAAAGATCACCCCAACATCCAGTAGCGCGCGAACGGCGCGACTAACATTCGTTTTCTGCATCCCTAAAGTTTCAGCAATATCTGCTTGGGCGATCTGAATGAAGTTTTCGTAATCCAGATCTGCAAGCATCAGCATTAAGACCTTGAATTGCTCCCCGGTTAATTCCTTAGCCAAGATCCGTAATGCGTCTTGATTCATGGTGAAATGCCTCTGAAATGCTGATTTTTGTTTAGGGCGGATAACGGCAACGAAGCCGCCGATAATCTCACCCTGGTCATTTATCTGAGTGATTCTCTCGACATCCTTACTCATCTTTGAACCCTATTTGAGTTATCAATAATGATAACAGTGTTATCATTATTGATAACTATGTCAACTGTAACCCTTAGATTTTATTAATGTTTTTATTCTCCTTTCTGTATCTTTATATTAGGCATCTAACGCATTGATTCCATTAGATATTTATCCTAGCTGCTCTTTGGGGTGTCGGGGCGCAGCCATGACCCAGTCACGTAGCGATAGCGGAGTGTATACTGGCTTACTCCTCTGCAAGCCTCGTCAGCTGTGATTTTTGCCAGATTTCGTGGTTTTCACGTTCAACAGCTC
>NZ_PSRU01000061.1:0-2240 GCF_003000935.1 Escherichia sp. R1 | reverse complement strand
GCGCCGTTTTATCTCGACCGGTGGGGCGCTAAAAAACGTCCTCCAGTTGGATCGAGAAACCAATGAGGATCTTGTCATTGCCGACGATGTAGGGGATGGCACTGATGACGGGAAGCGGACGGCGTTTGTCTGGGATTCAGGTAAACGGCGTTACAAACGCGCCCCTGAGAAGGATAAATCGGATTAACGTATGAATATTAATATTGAATACCTGAATGGAAATAAGACTATTGGTTTATTTTTTTTAAGAAGTGAAGCGGTGATTCCTGACAGGTTTAAAAACCTTATTTTGCTTATTGATGGATTAAGTTTTGGCACATTTGGTTTTCATCCGCACGAAGGTTTTGAGGATGAATTAATTTTATATATTCAGAAAACAAACGAGAGGGTAAAAACTCTTTTTGTGAAAATAGATTTAAACGGTATCAAGTTTGGATTTTTAAGAACGCATTCTTAGTTCTGGAAAAGAGCCAGCGGCAGGCTGAGGTGATAGGTACGAGATTGCATGCAATCTCTAGTGCTCTGTCTATCCTGCATTATCCTCAGCATTATCCTCAGCATTATCCTCAGCATTATCCTCAGCCTTGCCAACTCGACACCAATGCAGGATAGACAATCCGATGTCAAATGTTAACACTCTGCGAGTGGTACATTTTCCCCGGATTATCGTCCTGAGCCTGCCGCTGGCTCTCTTTCTACCGCCTCGCTTTGCTCGTTGCTCAACGCCTCACAGACACGGATTAAAATCCGCATCCGTTCACCGTTTTTTAAAGTCCGTTAAAAGCATGATGCCATCTCCGAGAGTTAATCTCGTCAAATGCTAAATCGTGGGGGTCCCCTTTGGGGTTCCGATTTAGTGATTGACGACACCACCGATTAAAAAACTTATGCGGGGTGGATGGTTTCACGAAGTGAGGCCATCCACCTGTAAGACAGGGTTTTGTTTTTATTCCCTGTTTTGGTGATCGGGTGTGTGGAAAAGGTTGGGGTAAGCCGTTCGGGGGTGCTTGTTTTGGGGGGTTAAAATTGTGGTTATTTTTTGCGCAATTCTCGCGCGTGATCCTTGTATTTATACTTAAGGGATAAATGGCGGATATGAAATAGTGGTTTAGCCCAGTAATGACGAGGCTTTGAGTGGGTTTTGACAGGTCAAAGAAAATGGAGCAGAATTGAGGCGTTTTTAATCGGCGTTGGGGAGTGCGTCAACACTCCCCAACATTTCGAATGTGTCACCTCAGCGGCAAACTCTGGTGACATGTACTGGCTCGCAATGCACAGGTACGTGATGAATATACCACATCAAATCACAGCCTGCCCAGATCGGAGCAGGCTTAATGTCAGAAGATAAATTCCTTTCGGACTACAGCCCCCGTGATGCAGTTTGGGATACCCAGCGCACGCTTACCGATTCTGTCGGGGGTATCTACCAGACTGCTGCTGAATTCGAGCGCTATGCACTCCGTATGGCCTCCTGTAGCGGTTTGTTACGTTTTGGTTGGTCTACCATCATGGAAACCGGAGAAACGCGCCTACGGCTTCGTAGTGCGCAATTTTGCCGTGTCCGTCATTGCCCTGTCTGCCAGTGGAGAAGAACCCTCATGTGGCAAGCCCGTTTTTATCAGGCTCTACCGAAAATCGTTGTGGATTACCCGTCTTCCCGATGGTTGTTTCTGACGTTAACTGTCAGGAACTGCGAGATAGGTGAACTTGGAACAGTCCTTACAGCAATGAATGCGGCGTTTAAGCGAATGGAAAAGCGAAAGGAGCTATCACCTGTTCAGGGGTGGATCAGGGCTACGGAGGTGACGCGAGGTAAGGATGGCAGCGCACATCCGCATTTTCACTGTCTGCTGATGGTGCAACCTTCTTGGTTTAAAGGGAAGAACTACGTTAAGCACGAACGTTGGGTAGAACTCTGGCGCGATTGCTTGCGGGTGAACTATGAGCCGAATATCGATATTCGGGCAGTAAAAACTAAGACAGGTGAGGTTGTGGCCAACGTTGCCGAGCAACTGCAAAGCGCGGTTGCTGAAACGCTGAAATACTCCGTTAAACCGGAAGATATGGCAAACGATCCTGAGTGGTTTCTTGAGCTGACGCGGCAGCTTCACAAGCGCCGTTTTATCTCGACCGGTGGGGCGCTAAAAAACGTCCTCCAGTTGGATCGAGAAACCAATGAGGATCTTGTCATTGCCGACGATGTAGGGGATGGCACTGATGACGGGAAGCGGACGGCGTTT
>NZ_PSRU01000060.1:0-2352 GCF_003000935.1 Escherichia sp. R1 | reverse complement strand
GGTATAAGGCGTGATGGCCACCGGACTGCCAAATGGCTGCCACCCCTCCTTCAGTTTTTGTGTCAGTCGTTTCGCAAGGTCTGACGGCGATGCCGCCCTGACAACATCATAGTGTTTAAATGCCATGGTTCTTTCCACCATCTGAAAAATAATTCTTTAAAATACCTGACATGTAATACAGAAAAAACACAAAACCATACCTTAAATAAAAACCTCATCATCAAGCAGATATGCATGGATAAACTACAAGACGAGATATAAACCACCCTGCATTTAAATAAACAATAAACAACATCAGAAAAATAATTCTGCTCTATGGTTTACATTCAAAAATATCATTTATACTTTTCAGAACATCACCAGCAAGACATAAACAAGGAAACTAAATGAAGTGGATTGTGATTGATACAGTTATCCAGCCATCATGCGGAATATCTTTTTCAGTCATATGGAGTAAAATAAAATTAATAATCTGGTATCAATCGGATGCTTTCTTACCTCCTGAAAGTATATTTACACTGACTCACACAGGTATCATGCTCAATAACAAAGTGCTACCTGTAACCATTTACAACGTAGCACCATTCAATAAAACATTCTGGAATTTAATCAAAAACAGCCAGGAATGTCCTACAAATACAGATAACGTATTGAATGAATGCTTTAATAACCGTTGCACTCTGCAAATATGTCCTTATGGACTAAAACAACAAAGTCCATAAGGAGTTTACTCACATCTGACAAAATCAATATAAACAGCCCCTCCGGAGAGGGGCTGGAGAGTGGCGCTATGTGCCATTGCATGGTGCCGGGTGCCTCCCGGTGAATTCAGTACCAGCACCTGAATCCGCGATTATCCCATATACCTACTCGCTGATTGCCCCTCCGCACAGGGGGATTCACCATGCCAGTTTCTTTTAACAAACTCCCCGCAAACCAGACAACAGTCAACCGCCTGAATTGTGAAGTATTTAAAAATTTCTCCCGCTAACTGATACCCGGCTAACAGTCTGGCGTTTTCTTTTTCAGCAACGGGAAAGCAACAACCACCACACCCGCCACCAGCACACCGTCAGCCAGCACTGACATTATCCGGCTGCTGCAATGCCACTCACAAAAACAGTAAGCAATCACTTTTTACCGTAACAAGTGATAATCCAGATATGTATCTACCCCAGATGAGTAATCCGAAGTTCATCCATACCACAGGTACTGGCTATTCTGTTGTACTCCTGAACAAGAGCAAATAATTCTGAATTAGCAACCATGAACTCATCGCAAACCCTCTGTATAGCATCACTATTCAGAATAATAACGTCTCTTCCCGAAAGACGATCAGGAGTACAGAACAAAACTGTCAAACGGCTGAAGGCCTTTGCTCGTCCTGCATTGACTATATCAATACGCTGCCTAAGGATGAAACACCCCGACGCCTCATCAATATTCACTCTACCCACACCATATGAATGATAAATATTTAATGCTGAAAAAACCATTAGACCGTATAACAAACACTCAATCAATACTTAACAGAACTTTTATTTTTGACAAACATAAAATATTTTCAACAATATCCTGAGCCAGGTATATTTCAGTATAAGGCTCTGCCGGAAGGAATCTGGAAGAATGAATATAGCGCGCTGTACTGGATTCGAACCAGTGACCGATTGCTTAGAAGGCAATTGCTCTGTCCGGCTGAGCTAACAACGCTGAATACCGATAATGGACCGCCATCGGGGACCCGCCCCCGCACCAACAACCCTGTTATCGTGTCGTCTGCTCTTCCTGATAAGCTAATGGCGGTTTGTGATGGTGGCCCTTGCTGGATTTGAACCAGCGACCTGGCGATTATGAGTCGCTCGCTCTCACCACTGAGCTAAAGGGCCGGGAGCAGAATAATAACGGTCCGTAATTAATTCCGCAATAAAAAACCCGCTCGGCGGCGGGTTGTAGAAACTCTTCTAACGCCAGGCATAAAAAGCCCATTGTTATGACGAATTTACCACAGATTCCGGAAAAATCAACCTTGTTACCTAGTTACCTTTTTTAACTGCCGCTCAGCCCATGCTTCTTCAATATCAAACCGGGTCACCAGCGCATCATAGAATTTCTTAACTGTTTTTTCCCATGACGCGCGTGTTATCTGGTTTGTCACCTCGCATATAGCATTAAATGCCTCCGTTGATGGTAGTCTTTCATAGCCACGACCACCACAACGCTGGCAGTCTCTGATAACAGGCATACCACGTTTTACCGACTCTTCACGATGAATGGCGACACCACGCCCACGGCAATCCTTACAGGCGGTGGAAACCTCACCCTTTCCGCCACACTCCGGACAGGCAACTTTTA
>NZ_PSRU01000059.1:0-2793 GCF_003000935.1 Escherichia sp. R1 | reverse complement strand
CATGGCATTTAAACACTATGATGTTGTCAGGGCGGCATCGCCGTCAGACCTTGCGAAACGACTGACACAAAAACTGAAGGAGGGGTGGCAGCCATTTGGCAGTCCGGTGGCCATCACGCCTTATACCCTGATGCAGGCCATTGCGGCGGAAGGTGATGTCACCACACCTGTGGTGGTGAAGCCGTCGGATGGAGAAGGCGCAGTTATCAGCACCACCAGCAACCCGGAGTATTACTTTGTTGTTGCCCTGGCCGGGCAGTCAAACGGTATGGCGTATGGTGAAGGGCTTCCGCTGCCGGAGACATATGACCGTCCGGACCCGCGTATTAAACAGCTGGCGCGTCGCAGCACTGTCACGCCGGGTGGTGCGTTCTGTAACTACAATGACATTATTCCTGCGGACCACTGCCTGCATGATGTTCAGGATTTGAGTAAGTTTTCACACCCGAAAGCCAGCGCAGCTCAGTATGGATGCGTGGGGCAGGGATTACATATCGCGAAGAAATTGTTGCCGTTTATTCCGGCGAATGCCGGTATTCTTCTGGTTCCGTGCTGCCGTGGTGGTTCTGCATTTTTGGCGGGCGATGAAGGTACCTTCAGCGAATCCACCGGCGCAAGCGAGACCTCGGCACGCTGGGGTGTAGATAAGCCACTGTACAAGGACCTGCTTACCCGTACTCAGGCCGCACTGAAGGCCAACCCTAAAAATATTCTGCTTGCAGTGGTCTGGATGCAGGGCGAGTTTGATTTGAAACAGGGTGCATACGCCACCCAGCCGGGGCTGTTTGATTCCATGGTGGAAAAATATCGTTCTGACCTGTCGGAATTCGGAGGTCAGTGTCTCGGGGGCTCTCCGTCATCGGTTCCCTGGATTTGTGGCGACACGACCTACTACTGGAAGCAGACTTATTCTTCGCAATACGATGCGGTGTATGGTGCATACAAGACGAAATCCGCAAAAAAAATCTTCTTTGTGCCGTTTATGACGGATGAAAACGGGCGAAATGTGGGTACCAACGAGCCGTCAGAAGATCCGGATGTTGCGGATATTGGGTATTACGGAGCCGGTGGTCGAACGGACGCCAAAACCTGGACGACGGCCGACCGTAAAACGCATTTTGGATCATGGGCACGTCGTGGGATTATTTCCGACCGTCTGGCAACGGCGATTCTTGTGCATGCCGGGAGAAACGCTGAATTCATTACCGGAAAACAGCCTGATACGGTGAAGCCCACCGGACCTTCCGGTGAAGGTACGGAGAGAGAGCCGGAAGCCCCGGTCAGTAACCGAACCCTGATGAGTCTGCTGGCGTCCGGCGAAGACCTGGCATCACAGGGCTGGCGCTATTATCACAAACCGGCGAGCGGAGACAATGTTAACAAAAACATTGCTGAAGCGGTGGTCAGTGATGCGGGGGCTACGGGAGGTAAGGCCCTGCAACTGAATAAACCGGAAAACCACATCTGGTTTCTGGAGCATGATGCAGCCGGACAGGGAGTGGAGTTACTGAAGAAGGGGGGACGTGTGAGCGTACGGTTTAAGTTGCCGGGTTCACTGGTGCCGAATCAGTTTGCCCTGGGCATTTACTGGCAGTTGTCGTCCCTGCCGGAGGGAGTGACGCTGGCAGAGGAAGGCAACGACATGCTGATGTCCTTCTTTCTGCAGACGGATGCGACGAACCTGAACGCGATGCACCACAAGAAGCCGAATGCGAAGCTGGAAACGTTCGGGGTCTTTGATAACGGATGGCACACACTGGCTTTTGAGTTTGCCGGAAACAACAGCATTCAGGTGACGCCGGTACTGGATGAGAAACGGGGGACGCCGTTCACACTGGTGAAATCTCCGGCATCAGGGGCGGCGGACAAACTGCAACTGACAGGCATATCAAAGGCGGCGACATATACGCTGCTGATTGACAGTGTGAAGGTGGAAGTGAACAACGCGGACATCGCGGCATGATAAAAAAAGCCGCCAGCGGCAGGAATGGAAGCTGGCGGAGGTAATCCCAATGGAGAATGTAAAGAAAAGATGCTTTCGACATCAATCATTTCTAAATGAAAACAGTTCTCATTGTCAACCATAACGGTAAGAAATTATGACATTTATTCATCAGGTAATGCTGTACTTCTGTATGGCAGTCTGTGTTATGTATCTTCTTTCGGGTGGGTACAGGGCAGTGCGCGATTTCTGGCGCAGGCAGATTGATAAAAGGGCCGCTGAGAGAATCAGCGCCAGTCAGTCAGCCGGAAGCAAACCCGAAGATCCGCTCATTCCGTAGTCACTTTCTTGACAACACCTTTCAACGAGAAAATCCCATGTCAGAAATCACATCCCTGGTCACTGCTGAGGCAGTGAAGGAAGTCCTGCGCTCTGAAGAAGTCCTGAGCGCACTGAAACAGAAACTCCGCCAGAACCTTGAGTCGCGTCTTGATGCAGAAGTGGATGCCATTCTGGATGAGCTGCTGGGCGTACCAGCGGTTCCGGAGCCGGAAGGTATCGCGGGTGACGGGAGTGCTTCAGATGGCGGTGAACCCACACCTGACAGCGACATGATGATGTAAGCCTGCGCAAGGGACCATCGGTGTGTGCCGGTGGTCTTTATATTGTTGTGAGCTTCCGGATAACGGGAGACGGGGTATGTACCAGATGGAAAAAATCACAACAGGTGTGTCATACACCACGTCAGCGGTGGGAACGGGCTACTGGTTCCTGCAGTTGCTGGACAGGGTTTCCCCGTCTCAGTGGGCGGCAATAGGCGTGCTGGGGAGTCTGCTGTTTGGGCTGCTGAC